>NZ_JBFAWD010000021.1:0-141604 GCF_040680135.1 Nocardia sp. NPDC052112
AGTGACCGGCACCCGACGTATACGCACCAGACGGGTGAGTCCCGCACCTACGGCGCATACGCTTCGACGACTCGGACACGAGACGGGCCGCGAACCTCGCTCGTAAGACTCGCTCCGTGGTGGTCACTGCTAGCGGAGTGACCGGCACCCGACGTATACGCACCAGACGGGTGAGTCCCGCACCTACGGCGCATACGCTTCGACGACTCGGACACGAGACGGGCCGCGAACGGTCGCTCGTAAGACTCGCTCCGTGCTGTCGCTCCGTGCGAATCGCTCGGCACTTGGTGTACACGCGCCGGATGGGTGAGTCTCGTGACTTCGTCGCATGGGCTTCGACGGCTCGGACGCGAGACGGGCGCGAACGTCGCTCATAAGACTCGCTCCGGTGTCGGAAAGTCTCGCCGTCAACTCGCGTCCGAAGAACTACGGCGCATGCGCTGCGGGGTGCTGGGTCGGCGCGGACGTATCGTCGAAGCATGGCTGTTGTGAAGATCAATGCGATCGAGGTTCCGGAAGGCGCGGGCCCCGAGTTGGAGAAGCGATTCGCCCATCGCGCCCATGCGGTCGAGGGCTCGCCGGGCTTCCTCGGCTTCCAGTTGTTGCGGCCGGTGGCCGGGGAGAACCGGTACTTCGTTGTCACCCAGTGGGATTCGGAGGAGTCGTTCGCCGCATGGCGGGACGGGCCCGCGCGGGAGGCGCACGCGGGCGAGCGGCAGAAGCCGGTGTCGACGGGTGCCTCGCTGCTGGAATTCGAGGTCGTACTCGACGTCGCGGCCGAGTCCGCTTCCTGAAACCGCTGGAAAGACGCGGCGCGCGACTCGCCCATCCCGGCCTGGGCAAGTCGCCCGCCGTATTGACGGCGAGTGCGACCGGATGTCACAGTTCGAATGACAAACGCGAGGGTGAAGCGGTAATTCGGTGAAATTCCGAAGCGGTCGCGCCACTGTGTTCTTGCACCGAGTCCTCGGTGCCGGAAAGCCAGACACCGGCACCTTCGTACCGAACAACTCACGGGACGCGCATCCCTAGGAGGACTCGAATGGCTATCGCGCATTCACCGAGTCGGGCAACTGATTCACTCGGCACACTGCTCATCGCAGTGGGCGTCGTTCTTCTCGCACTGCTCACGCTGTACCTGGTCGGCTTCGACCAGGGCGTCATCTCGCGCAGCGGGATGTACCTGCATGAGCTCATGCACGACGGACGTCACCTGCTCGGTGTGCCGTGCCACTGAATTCACCCACCCAGCCGACTCCGTCGGCTGCCGTCCCCCTGGACGGATCGCTCAAGACCCTGCTGCTCCGTGGCCTGCTGGCCGGTCTCATCGCCGGTCTGCTGGCCGCGACAGTGGGCTACTTCGTCGGCGAGCCCAAGATCGACGCCGCCATCTCCATCGAAGAAGCCGATACCGCCAAGGAACCGGCCGCCGAGCACGCCAACGAACCAGCCGGGCATACGCACGGTGACGAAGCAGAACCGCTGGTCAGTCGGTCCGGGCAGAAGTTCGGGCAGTTCCTCGCGCTCGGGCTCGCCGGGCTCGCGCTCGGCGCGATCTTCGCTTCGGTCGCGTATTTCGCACGCCGGTACACCACCTTGTCGGGGCCGAAGCTCGCACTCGGATTGGCGTTGGCCGGTTGGACCGCGATCGTGGCGGTGCCGTTCTTCAAGTACCCGGCCAATCCCCCCGCCGTCGGTGAACCGGACACCATCAACCAGCGCACCCTGCTGTGGTTGGCGGCAGTGCTACTCGGACTGGCTGCCGTCGGTATCGGGCTGTTCGTCTACAAACTGCTTGCCGCACAACTCGGTACGGTCCGCCTGATCGCCGGGGTCGGGGCATTCGTGCTCATTGTCGCGCTCGGGTACATCCTGCTGCCCGGCGTCAACGAGGTGAAGGACAACTTCCCGGCGGTGCTGCTGTGGCAGTTCCGTGCGACATCGCTCGGCGAGACGGCCACCCTGTGGGCCTGCCTCGGCCTCGGATTCGCCGCGCTTACCGAATTCGCCACGCGCGATAGCACTCCGGTACGAGAATCGGCCACTACCGCAGGCTGATCCGGAATTCGGATGGCGAAAGGCAGTGTCGGTCTCATGACCGGCACTGCCTTTTCCGTACGGCCACGAACCGACCCACCACGCTCGGTTTCCGTCGCATTCATCGGACTCGTCACAGCACTGCTCTGCGGTGTCGGCGAGGCCATTACCTACGCCGCCGGACAATTGGACCGGCCGGACGCCGATATCGGCTCGCTCGCAACAGGTCTGGCCATTCGCGGCGGCATCTATCTGGTGGTGCTCGGCGTCGCCGTCCGGATGGCGCGCGGTGCCCGCTGGGCCAGGACGGTGCTCACCTTCGGTATCGGCGTAATCGGTCTGGCCTCGCTGATCATCGGACCCCTGGCAGCCATATTGTCCGCCAAGCAAATCGGCGACCTATTCGATAATCTGACCGCGTCCGCCGTGATCACCGGCACCTTCCGCACCGGACACATCCTGGCCGTCCTCATCGCGATCCCCGCCATGTACCACCACAGCGCCCGCGCTTACTTCCGGCCCGCGAAACAGTTGGTTTCGCACAGATAGTGGCCATCTCGCATGGAGTTACTGCCAGCCGGGGCGGACCAATCCGGATTCGTAGGCCATCACCACGAGTTGGGTGCGGTCCCTGGCATCCAGTTTCATCAGGATGCGGCTGACGTGGGTGCGCGCGGTGGCGGGGCTCATGAAGAGGCGTTCGCCGATTTCGGCATTGGTGAGGCCCTCCGCGACCAGGGTCATTACCTCGCGCTCGCGGTCGGTGAGTTCGGTGAAGGCGGCCGGCGGGGGTTGTTTGGCGTGGGCGGAGAATTCGGCGATGAGGCGGCGGGTGACACCGGGCGAGAGCAGGGCGTCACCCGCGGCTACGACCCGGACGGCGCGCACGAGGTCGGCCGGTTCGGTGTGCTTGACCAGGAAACCCGTTGCACCCGAGCGCATTGCTTCGAAGACGTATTCGTCGAGTTCGAAAGTGGTCAGGACGACCACCTTCACATCGGCGAGCTTTGGATCCTCGGCGATCATTCTGGTGGCGGCGAGTCCGTCCAGGACGGGCATTCTGATATCCATCAGGACCACATCGGGGCTCAGACTGCGGGTCATACGGACGGCCTGTTCGCCGTTATCGGCCTCACCGACGACCTCGATGCCGTCCTGTGCGTCGAGCAGTGCGACGAAACCGCCGCGCACCAGGGCCTGATCGTCGGCAACCAGCACCCGAACCGGCCCACCCGTCTCCCGACCGCCTATCGAATCGCCCCGGAATCCTGCGTTCATCGCGCCTCCTCCTGAGTCCCCACCTGGGACGGCAGCCGTGCCACCACGCGGAATCCGCCACTGGGCCGCGGACCGGCGATGAGCTGGCCGCCGAGGGCGTGTGCGCGCTCGCGCATGCCGAGAATCCCGTTGCCGCCGCTCGGTCCGGACTTCGTTTGCGTGCCGGTGGCGCGCGCATTGTCGATGGTGATCTCGACCGAATCGGCGGCATACCGGATGGTCACCGCGGCCTGCGCGCCGGGCGCGTGGCGAACCACATTGGTCAGCGACTCCTGGATGATGCGGGCCGCCGCCACATCGACAACGCTGGGCAGCTTGTGCGCGGTGCCGATAATGCGGGTGTCGACCGTCAGACCGGCCGCGCGGGTGCGCTGCAGCAGTGTGTCCAGGTCCGCGATGCTCGGGGCCGGGCTTCGCGGGGCGGGCGGGCGGGCCTCGGCGTCGCGGGCAGCCGAATTGTCTTGGGCCCGTTCGGATTCACCGCGGGCGGGCACGGATTCAGCAACCGGCTCGACAGCGGTGTCTGCCGCACCGGTCGTGGGGCTGCCGCTGCGGATCGCGAGCAGCAAAGTGTGCACCTCGGCCAACGCATCCTTACTCGCCGTTTTGATGGCCGCGAGCGCCGATTCGGCCTGTTCCGGCTTCTTGTCGAACAGCTCCAGCGCCACCGAGGACTGCACATTGATCAGTGAAAGGCTATGTGCCAGTACATCGTGCAGTTCGCGTGCGATGGCGAGCCGTTCCTCACTGGCCCGCCGTTCCCGCTGCGCCTCCTCATCGCGGCGCGCTGCCTCGGCACGCTGTCTGCGCGCCACCAGCACCGCCTTGCGCTGGCGAATCCCCTCGGCGATCGCAACCAGCACACCCAGCCAGGCGATCATGCCGAATGCCAGCCACGGATCGGCCGGATGCCCGACTATCGCGGGCAGCGGCCAGACCAGTGCGAGATAGCCGATCGGGACAAGCGGATATGTCCACCAGCGTGATCCGACGATCGCGGCGCTGATGAAGGCGATCACCAGCGAGATGAAAATCGGGCCGTAGCCATAGCCGCGCAGCAGGTACACCGCGCAGGACGCGATCGTCACGAGCAGTGCGGGCCGCGGGTAGGACCGGCGTAGCAGCAGTGCCACCGGTCCGATGAGCAACAGCACGTAGCCGAACGCGTCGAGCGAGTGCACTCCGGTCTGGCGCAGGTTGGCATTGCGTCCCCCGCCGACCTGGATCACCGCGACGACGAGCGCGAGCACCCAGTCCTGAACCACTGGGCCACGTTTCGATTCCCCTGGCGCTGTCACACTTGCAGCCTATTAGCCCGAACGCGCCAGGACGTCCGCCGCGCTACGTATGCTCGCCCACCTCCCCGCAATATTCTGCGGTCTTCGGTCCCGCGATGGTCACGTCGCGACCGTCGGTCGAGGTTTCGGGCCTTCCCGACGACTCACCATGGGCTTGCGAAATCAGTCGCAGCGACCGCTGTCGCGGTGCTTCGTAGGCCGCTGTACGTATGTCGAACGTCGCCCCGCGGCGGATGTGTCACTCCTGGTCGGGGCGGATTCTCGGTGCATGACAGATTCCATCGTGGTCACCGCAGGGCTGACCAAACGCTACGGCACCCACACCGCCGTCGACGGCGTGCACATGAATGTCGCGCCCGGCGAGATCTACGGCTTCCTCGGCCCGAACGGCGCTGGTAAGACGACCACGCTGCGAATGCTGGTCGGTTTGATCCGCCCCACCGCGGGCACCGCCACCGTGCTCGGCCGAACCCCGGGCGATCCGGCCGTGGTCCGCCGCATCGGCGTCCTCATCGAGGGGCCGGGCTTCTACCCGTACCTCACCGGCCGCGACAACCTGCGAGTGCTCGCGAAATACCGCGGCCTCGAGCTTGCCGATGTGACGGACGCACTCGACCGCGTCGGCCTCACCGATCGCGCCGACGACAAATTCCGTACGTACTCCCTCGGCATGAAGCAGCGCCTCGGTGTCGGTGCGGCCCTGCTCGGTCGTCCGGACTTGCTGATCCTGGACGAGCCGACCAATGGCCTCGACCCGCAGGGCATGGCCGAAATGCGACAGCTCATCACGGCTCTCGCCCGTGATGGTCATACCGTGCTGCTGTCCAGCCACATGCTCAGCGAGGTACAGGAGATCTGCGACCGCGTCGGCGTGATCTCCGGCGGGAAGCTGCTCACCGAAGCCACGGTCGCCGAATTGCGCGGCGCCTCCTCGCTTTTGCTGCGGGCCGAACCGCTGGAGGTGGCATTTCCCGCGGTGCGCCGGGCGGTCGGCGAGCGCTCGGCCATGTTGACCGCGGGCGGAATTCGGATCGAGGCCGGCGCGGGCAGCGCCCCGCTGGTCGCACGTGCCGTCGTCGAATCGGGCGCGGATCTGCTGGAACTGCGGACCGATGAAAAGTCCCTGGAAGAAGTGTTCTTCGAAATGACCCGATTGGAGCCCGCGAAATGAACGGACAGGCAATGCAAGACCTGATGGCGAGCACGAAAGCGGAACTGCTGCGACTGCGGAAGTGGCCCGCATTCTGGATCATTCTCGGCACCTGGATTCTGCTGAATCTCACCTTCGCCTACCTGTTCAACTACCTCGCCTACTCCTCCGGCGATATGAAGACGATGTCGAACGGCGTACCCAAAGACGTACTGCTGCAGCAGATGTTGCCCGCGGCCGTCCCGGAGGTTTTCACCCAGGGCATGGCAATGTTCGGTGGTGCGCTGATGCTCATCCTCGGTGCATTGACCATCGGTAGCGGATACGGCTGGGGCACCTGGAAAACCGTGCTCACCCAGGGGCCATCGCGGACCAATGCCGTCGGCGGTGTGCTGATCGGCCTGGCGCTCACGGTTGTCGGGCTGGTGTGCGTCGCGTTCGTGGTGGATATCGCGGTTGCCTCGATTATCGCGACGATTCAAGCGCAGTCGCTCGCACTCCCCGGCCTTGGTCAGGCCGTGAACGGAATCATCACCGGCACCGCGATTCTCGGAATGTGGACGCTGGCGGGCGCACTGATCGGTGCGATCGCGCGCGGTCCGGCGCTGGCCGTCGGACTCGGCCTGGTGTGGGTGCTGGTTGTGGAGAATCTGCTGCGCGGTGTCGCGGCGATCTTCAGCCCGATCAAGGTGCTCGCCGATCATCTGCCCGGTACGGCAGCGGGTTCGCTGGCCGGCGCGATGCGGACCGTCGCGGGGCCGTCGACGCCAGGTGTGCTCGACATCCTGTCGCGGACCCAGTCGCTCATCGCGTTGGTGGCCTACGTCGCGCTCTTTGCGGCGGCCACGATCCGGCTGGTTCAGCGGCGCGATATGGCTTGATCCGGCGAGCACCGAAAACCGTTGGCGGACACCAGTTCGTCAGCGGTTTCGGGGCATTCGAGGCCGATGTTCGGACAGCAGGGAACGAGCCAGTTCCGCCAGTGCCGCCGCGATCTGCGCGGAGGTGAGACCCCGGGCCCGCTGATGCCGGTACACCTCGGCGGACAACGGCGCGAGCAGGGAATCGACCATGGCATCCGGTTCCCGATTGCCAGCGGCCACCAGCAGTGACCGGACGTGCAGGAACCAGAAACCGTACGCACCGGTCGCGAACCGCGCGCCGCCGGTCTCCGCGCCGAGCACCAAATCCGCATGCCCGTCCAATAATTCGACCATGGCGGCATAGAAGGCCGCGAGCCGTTCGGCGGGTGGTGCGCCGGGGCCGAGTGGCGGTTCGCCGCGCAATAACCGTTCCTGCAGTGCGCGTTCGTGTTCGTCGAGTAGTGCGACGGCGATCGCGTTCTTATCCGGATAGCGGCGATACAGCGTGCCGCGCCCGACCCCCGCTGCCCTGGCGATGTCGTCCATCGTGACGGTGCGCGGATCCCGCGATGCGAACAGTTCGGCAGCCGCGGCAAGCACCTTGGCCCGGTTGCGCGCCGCGTCCGCGCGCTCGGTCGGCACCGCGGACTCCGCCGTCGAATGCCCGCCGAGCAGGTCCATATCGCTGTTCATGACCCCGACTGTACGCGACTTCCCGGATAATTGGACATAGCGTCCAGTTGTCGGTACCATATCAAACGGACACAGTGTCCAGTTATCTCGCCCAACAGCAGAAGAGACCGATCATGACCACGTTGTTGCATCTCGATGCCAGCGCCCGACGGCGCTCCATCAGCCGGGAACTGAGCGCGGCATTCGCCGAGGCCTGGCGCGCCCAGAAGCCAGACGGCGGATACAGCTATCGCGACCTCGCGGCCGAGCCCGTGCCCTGCATCGACGAGGCATGGACCGAACTGTGCGACACCGTGCTCACCCAACCCGGCACCGACCTGGATCGCCTCGCCGAACTGGTCCGCACGCCGGGGCAAGCCGCCGCGTGGGCGATCGTGGAGCCGCTACTGACCGAGCTCCTCGCCGCCGACGTGATTCTGATCGGCACCCCGATGTACAACTACTCGATCCCGGCCGCACTCAAGGCGTGGCTCGATCAGGTGACCTTCCCGCGCATGTCCCTGGGCGACAGGCGATTCGTCGTCTGCTCCGCGCGCGGCGGGGCCTATTCACCTGGGGCCACGAAGGCCGCCTTCGACTATCAAGAGCGTTATCTCCGCGATTTCTTCGCGGGCCATTTCGCCGTAACCGACACCGTTTTCGTCAGTGCGGAACTCGCCAACTCGAAGCAGGACCCGGCACTTGCGCAGCTGCGCGCCAGGCATGACGAGTCCTATTCGGCCGCAATGAAGTCCGCGCGCGAGCTGGCGATGGGGTACTGATGAATTGGCTCGTTCTCGGTGTCGCCGGGCTGGTGGAGATCATCTGGTCGCAGAGCATCAAGCCGACGGAGAATTTCACCCGCCTCGTCCCGACCGTCATCTGCTTCGTCCTCGGCGCGGTCGCGGTGTATCTGCTGTCGCGCGCCATGCAGACCCTGCCGGTCGGCACGGCCTACGCGGTCTTCACCGGCATCGGCGCGGTCGGCGCGATCAGCCTCGGTGTCGTGATCAACAAGGATCCGATGAGCGTCGGACGGTTGCTGGCGCTGTCGCTGATTCTCGGCGGCATCGTACTGGCGCGCGTCACCAATCCGGAGTGAGCCGTAGTCAGCTGCACGTCTCGCGGATAAGCACGCACGCTGACCGCGCCGCCACCGACGCGGTATCGGGCCTGGACCGAGCGGTTCGACCACTGGTTCGCGGCCCCGGTTCGGTCCGCATGCGACCGGCCGTGAACGAGCCGTCCTTCTTCGAGACCGACTATCAGGGCATGCGCAGTCCGCACTACCGACGGTTTCTCCGGCTGATCCCGGCTCGGCTGGTCGGGCTGACCTGGGTGACCGGCGCGGGCGGCACCGAGGGTGTGGAAGCGAGGTGACGGTCGAACCTGCGCCGACCGACTCCGGTACGCGACTTCGCCGGGCGCACGCGGGTTTTGCCGATGAAGCGGGCCGTGATCGGCATTCACGGACCTGGCCGCTGGTGCTCGAACAGCTCGATCAGCGCACGACCGAACCCACTCGAGCCGTTGTCCGCCGGGGCGCTCGATTCGGCTGCCGCCTGCGCACGCGTCACGGGGACGGCGGGGGTAGGTTCGACTGCGAATTGTGAATCACACATCTTCGAAAGGACCGTGATGCCCACACGTACCGCGCGCACCGCTTGGACCGGTGGCCTCCAGGACGGCTCCGGCCAGGTCGAGCTGGCCAGTTCCGGTGTCGGCAAGTACGACGTCTCCTTCCCCAAGCGCGCCGCCGACGATGCCGACGGCACCACCAGCCCCGAGGAACTGATCGCGGCGGCACATTCCTCCTGCTTCGCCATGGCCCTCTCGGCCCAGATCGGCAATGCCGGTGGCACGCCAGAGAGCCTGGATGTCACCGCCGATGTAACCCTCGGCCCGGATCCGGACGGCGGCTTCCGCATCAGCGCCATCGAACTCACCGTCCGCGGCAGGGTCTCCGGCCTCGATGCGGACGGCTTCGCCGCCGCGGCGGCCGCCGCCAAGGCGGGCTGCCCGGTCAGCAAGGCCCTCGCCGGAGTGGACAACATCACCCTCGACGCCGCCCTCGCCTGACTTCCCGGCTCCTCGCGCAGCGGGTGCGAGGAGCCCAGTGGTCATGCGAGCTACGCGCACAGACGTACGGCGAATATCGTCGGCAGGCCGATGTCCAGGTGGGGGTGTCGGGCGCAGGGTTGGGACATGAACATTTTCACGCAACCCGTGGCCATGACCTTTCTGGCCGATCACTATGACGGCGGGTGGCACCCCTGGCCGTTCTTCTGGATCTTCCCAATGCTGTTCTGGGCCACCGTCATTGTCGTCTTCGTATTCGCGCGGCGGCGGTTCTGGGCGCACCAGAGCGGAATCGGCGCGCTGCGTACGGCATTCGCGCGCGGCGAGATCACCGAGGACCAATATCGGAGTCGACTGGCGGTGCTGCGCGAACGCGACGGTAAATCGCGCGGCGGCGCAGCTCCCACCACTTGAATCATTCGACGAAGGCGGTGCCCGCTATGAGCGGCGGGCACGTCGCCAGCAACGGCCACACTCCGACCACTGATCATTCGACCCGAATCACGGGAGACCCACACCATGAGCATGACCTTCGGAATCGTCATCACACCGCGATCGGGCACCGCATGGGCCCGCGCGGCACAGAACGCCGAGCAGCAGGGCTACCGAACGATCCTGCTGCCGGACACCCTGAACACCCCTTCGCCCTTCCCGACACTCGCGGCCGCCGCCGCGGTGACCAGCACCGTCCGGCTGCGCCCGAACGTACTCGCCGCTCCGCTGCGAAATCCGGCCGCCACCGTGCGGGAAACCGCCGCACTGCAACTGCTTTCGGACGGACGATTCGAACTCGGCATCGGTTCGGGGCGTCCCGATGCGAGTACCGAGGCCGAACGGCTCGGCATGTCTTGGGGTTCGGCGGCCCAGCGGCGCGAGCAACTCATCGCCGCCGCGGATGCCGTTCGGACACAGGTCGATCCGGCGCCGCCGATCGTCGTTGCCGCGAACGGACCTCGAATGCTCACTGTCGCAGCGGGTTTAGCCGATCGAGTGCTGCTGGCCGCCGGACCGGAGGCGACCGAGGCCGATCTCGCCGAAATGGTCCGGATCGTGCGCGACAATACCGATCGCGACGTGCGTTTCACCCATCAACTGGTCGGCATCGGTGACGAACTGCCGTTCTGGCTGAGCAAGCGGCTCGGACTCACCGCGGACGGACTGCGCGCGGCCGGATCGGCGGGTGTACTCGACGGCGATCCGGCCGCCGTCGCCGAGGTACTCGAATACCGCAGGGAGAAATATGGGATCGATGAACTGATCGTCCCTGGTGAACTGGCCGACGCCTTCGCCCTGACACTCGACCGGTTCACCGCTACCTGAGACTGCGTACCCGGCACGGCATGCCCGCAGGTTGCACACGCGGGCCGCGGCCCGCGCCACCAGCCCCAGGTTGTAAGCCACCGGCCCACACCCCTCAGGCCGCACACGCCCAGACGCCGCGGTCGCATTCCACGCGACCGCGGCGTTGTGCTGGTGCGCGCCTCGATCGATCAGCCCACCCCGACCCCAGCCTGTCTGCGAAGAAATTACCGGCGTCCGAATTCGCCGCCCGCCGTTCGGCACCGGCGAATCCAGCCACAGCCCGCCCGGCCGCTCGTGCTCGGAATGGGCAGCAAGTTCGGTGCAGACGTCGATGGCGAGTTGCCCTACCACGCCAATGGCGCGCGGTAGAGCCGCGCGGCTGCAAGCTCGGCGGCGACACGCACCAACCGACTACTGCCCGTCCGGATTCGCGGCCCGCCGTTCTGCGTCGGTGAAACCTTCCACAGCCTGTCCGGGCGCGGCCATACTGCGCCGCGCCGAATACGCCGCCGCCGAGGCGAATACTCCGGCGGCACCCGCCGGCGTCGCACCGTAGGTGAGCGAGCGACGCGGATCGAATCCCAACTTGGATCCGACCGCCACCGCATCCATATTCGCGCCGAGGAACACGAAATCCCAGGAGTACACCTCCTGTTGCTGCGTGATCAGCGCCCGCACCGCGGCATGGGTCCATTCCCGACTGGAATTCTCGTGACCATCGGTGAGCACCACGACGATCACCGTGCCCGGTCGCTCATGTTCGGGCCGGGCCGCGAGCTCCCGCCCGACATCGGTGACCAACCGCCCCACCGCGTCGTACAGCGCAGTACCGCCGCGTGGCGCCAGGCTCAGCGCCGGCACCTCGGCGATCGGCCGATTCGCATAGACCAGCTCGTATTCGGTATCGAACTGCGCCAGCGTCACCAGCGTCGTCTTCGGTACCTTGCGCTGTTCTTCGATGTACGCATCGAAGCCGCCCTCGGTATCGGTCTTGATCGCCTGCATGGAACCCGACCGATCCAGCAGCACCGCGATCAATGTCAGATCTGAATTTGTCACCTAGCACCCCCGTGATAGTTGTCCGATTGACCGCTCCCCACGGTACGCCGCCGCTCGCACGTGCGAATTCCACAAAAATGCCGCCCACCGGAAGTCCGGTGGGCGGCATTTCCAGCCGTTGAGTCTTAGTCGCCGGCGGCCTCGGCCACGGTGCCTTCGCCCGCACCCGTGAGCACGACCTCCGGCTTCTCCTCGGTCGCGGGCTTCTTGGTCAGTTTCGCCTTGCCGGTGAAGGTGAACTTGGCATTCTCGCCGGAGCCCTCGCCGTCCCAGCCCTCGACATCGACCACGATGGTCTGTCCCGGACCGATCTCGCCGAAGAGAATCTTCTCCGAGAGCTGGTCCTCGATCTCGCGCTGGATGGTCCGACGCAGCGGCCGGGCGCCGAGCACCGGATCGAAGCCGCGCTTGGCCAGCAGGGCCTTACCCCGCTCGGACAGCTCGATCTCCATATCCTTGTTCTTCAGCTGCGTGGCGACGCGGCCGATCATCAGATCCACCATCTCCACGATCTGGTCCGTGGTCAGCTGGTGGAAGACGATCACGTCGTCGATGCGGTTGAGGAACTCGGGCCGGAAGTGCTTCTTCAGCTCGTCGTTGACCTTGAGCTTCATCCGCTCGTAGTTCGAACCCTCGGCATTGGACTGGGTGAAGCCCAGGCCGACCGCCTTGGAGATATCCGAGGTACCCAGATTCGAGGTGAAGATCAGCACGGTGTTCTTGAAGTCGACCGTACGACCCTGGCCGTCGGTGAGGCGACCGTCCTCGAGGACCTGCAACAGGGTGTTGTAGATCTCCTGATGTGCCTTTTCGATCTCGTCGAACAAAACGACCGAGAACGGCTTGCGGCGCACCTTCTCGGTGAGCTGGCCGCCCTCTTCGTAGCCCACGTACCCGGGCGGGGCACCGAAGAGCCGCGATGCGGTGAAGCGGTCGTGGAACTCGCCCATATCGATCTGGATCAGCGCGTCGTCGTCGCCGAACAGGAAGTTCGCCAGCGCCTTGGACAGCTCGGTCTTACCGACACCGGACGGACCGGCGAAGATGAACGAGCCCGAGGGGCGCTTCGGATCCTTCAGACCGGCGCGAGTACGGCGGATCGCCTTCGACACGGCCTTGACCGCATCCTCCTGGCCGATGATCCGCTTGTGCAGCTCGTCCTCCATGCGGAGCAGACGGGTGGTCTCCTCCTCGGTGAGCTTGAACACCGGAATGCCGGTCCAGTTGGCCAGCACCTCGGCGATCTGCTCGTCGTCGACCTCGGCCACGACATCAAGATCACCGGAGCGCCACTGCTTTTCGCGCTCGGCACGCTTGGCGACCAGCTGCTTTTCCTTATCGCGCAGCCGCGCCGCCTTCTCGAAGTCCTGCGCGTCGATGGCGCTTTCCTTCTCCCGACGCGCATCGGCGATCTTGTCGTCGAATTCGCGCAGGTCCGGCGGGGCGGTCATGCGACGGATACGCATGCGCGCACCGGCCTCGTCGATCAGGTCGATCGCCTTGTCCGGCAGGAACCGGTCGTTGATGTAGCGGTCGGCCAGCGTCGCGGCGGCAACCAGCGCGCCATCGGTGATCGAGACCCGGTGGTGCGCCTCGTAGCGGTCGCGCAGACCCTTGAGGATATTGATGGTGTGCTCGACCGTCGGCTCGCCGACCTGCACCGGCTGGAACCGGCGCTCCAGGGCGGCGTCCTTCTCGATGTACTTGCGGTACTCGTCGAGGGTGGTCGCACCGATGGTCTGCAGCTCGCCACGGGCCAGCTTCGGCTTCAGGATCGATGCGGCGTCGATCGCGCCCTCGGCGGCACCCGCGCCGACGAGCGTGTGCAGCTCGTCGATGAACAGGATGATGTCGCCGCGGGTGTTGATCTCCTTGAGCACCTTCTTCAGGCGCTCTTCGAAGTCACCCCGGTAGCGGCTGCCCGCGACCAGGGAACCCAGGTCGAGGGTGTAGAGCTGCTTATCCTTCAGCGTCTCCGGGACCTCACCGTTGACGATGGCCTGCGCCAGGCCCTCGACCACGGCGGTCTTACCGACACCGGGCTCGCCGATGAGGACCGGGTTGTTCTTGGTGCGCCGGCTCAGCACCTGCATGACGCGCTCGATCTCCTTCGAGCGGCCGATGACCGGGTCGAGCTTGCCCTCGAGGGCGGCCTGGGTCAGGTTGCGACCGAACTGGTCGAGCACCAGCGAGGTGGACGGCGTCCCGGCCTCGCCACGCGAACCGGATTCCACCGGCTCCTTGCCCTGATATCCGGACAGCAGCTGGATGACCTGCTGACGCACCCGGTTGAGATCGGCACCCAACTTCACCAGCACCTGCGCCGCGACACCCTCACCTTCACGGATCAGGCCGAGCAGAATGTGCTCGGTGCCGATGTAGTTGTGGCCGAGCTGCAGCGCCTCGCGCAGGCTCAGCTCCAGCACCTTCTTGGCACGCGGGGTGAACGGGATGTGACCGGACGGGGCCTGCTGGCCCTGGCCGATGATCTCCTCCACCTGGCTGCGCACACCCTCCAGCGAAATACCAAGGGATTCCAGCGACTTCGCCGCTACGCCCTCGCCCTCGTGGATCAACCCAAGCAGGATGTGCTCGGTGCCGATGTAGTTGTGGTTGAGCATCCGGGCCTCTTCTTGGGCCAGGACAACGACGCGCCTCGCGCGGTCGGTGAACCTCTCGAACATCGCTCCCTCACTCTCCTGCTCCGACATTCTGGCGTCCGACGCTTCTTTGGCGTCAGCCTGCCATGAAGCCCGGGGGTTGCGGCCCCGGCCTCCACTCTAGTTGGCAGGGGATTAAGCCGCCTCCAGTCCACCCTATTGGGGACCGGCGACAACACGGTCATTCACTCATAACGTGCTAGTTGCGGGATACGTTTCCGCTCAGGTTTTGCCCTCAGCGAAATCGTCGATCGCGGCTTCCCAGCCGTGGTGTTACCCGGTGAACGGCGGGACGAACTCGCACGGCACCTCCCGCGCATGCGCCGGATCGAGGGCATTCAGGACGAAGCGGGCGGTGCGGGGACTGCCCGCCATCGCCAGATGTTCGGAGAAGTCCGAACCGCAGCCGTCCTGGACCACGATATTCGTCGTGTTCGGCCCGGGGACGAAGCCGGAGTCGTACGGGACGACGATCTCGTCGAGAGAGGTCATGATGTTGGTGTAGGTGATGCCGGGAACGTAGACGCCGTCGCTGTTCAGATCCCGCAGGAAGGTCGAGTCGCGAAATAGCTCGGTGCAGGCCTGGCACAGCGAACCCGTCGCCGCCTGGAAGTAGGGCCCGGCGCCGAGCCGGTCGGCGAAGGCTGCCACGTCCGCGCCGCCGCCCGCATTGGAACCGCGCCAGGCCGGTGCGATCGATACATATTTATCGATCTTGTCCGCACCGCCCAGCCGTTTGGCGTAGTAGTTCGGCATCAGTGTGCCCTGCGAATGTCCCACCACATCGACCTTGCTCGCCCCGGTGGCGGCGAGCACCCGATCCACGAACGCAGCGAACTGCACCGCACTCTGTTCGATCGGCAGCATCCCACCCACCGCGGAGATCGGCCACGGCAGCTCGTAGGCGCCATAGGTCAGCGCGAAGACGCAATAACCTTCGTTCGCGAGCAGCGGCGCGTAGAGCCCCCAGTTCGTCTGCGCCCCGCCACCGGTTCCGTGCGCGAGCACCACCGGATTCGGATGCGCCGCACTGGGCCGACACGTCCAATCATTCGAACCCGGCAACGAGCCACCATGATTCACCAGCTCATTCGGAATCCCCGCGAAGAAGTTGTAGTCGACCGGATACTCGGCCTGCGCGGTACCACTCGCACCGATCCACAGCACGGTCAGCACGGCAATGACGAGCGCGGCTCCGGGAACACGCCGCATGGCGACCTCCAAAATCTAAAACGTGTTCCAGAACGTAGCGCAACTTATCGTCACCCGGCGGGGAGTTCGCGCAAGTCCGCGCGCGAATCTCGGTCCCCTCCCGATGCTCACCAGCTAGCGGCCGTCAGCGTTGCGGCGGTGTTCGTACAGCGCGAGTTACCGGCGTCGATCCAGAAGGCGTACGGCATCGAAATCGCCTACTTCGCCCGGCTCGGTCGCCGCCCGCCGAGCGGCACGCATTTCGGCAGGTAGTACCGCGCAGATGAGTGCGCGATGGCCGTCCCGGTCGCGCGGCACGACGGGCATCGAGCGTCCGATACCAACGCTCCTCGGACACACCTTTTCGGCCCGCATACGGCCTGTCAGGCGCTTTCCCGTCGCTGCTGCGGCACTCGCCCGGCGCGATCGACCCGCACTGGAGAATGCGACGTGCCCGCCATGTAAGTCTCCGCGAGAATGTGCTCCGCCCTGTCGGATTCGGAGTTCGCATACAAAATCGCCGTCGGCGGGCCGATCGCTGATCGGCCCGCCGACGGCGGCAGTAATGCGGTTGGTTCCTAAGCGAGGGAATGCGTACCTGTCGGCTGCGCGCCGGAGTGCCCAAATCCGTAGGGCTGGGCCATGATCGACGCCCGGTACGGCTGAGCGACGGTCTGCGGACCGACGCTCGGCACCGGCTGGGCCTGCGAAGCCTGCTGTGCGTCAACGAAACCCGCAGCCTGTGTGCGGCCGTGCTGGATGCCCGCCACGAACAGTGCGCCGGTCAGCACCAGGAAGGCCAGGGTGTGCAGGATCGCGCGGAGGATATTCCAACGGACCCAAGCGGATTCGAAATCGGCGCGCACCTTTGCCAGATCACCGATCCGCGCCGGATCACCCGCGGCCGCCAGCTGATCGTTCAGCGGAACATTCAAGCCGGAGGTGACCGCGAAGGCAATCACATTCAGCGCCAAGGCCACACCGAGCCAAATCAAGATGGTGCGATGTTCCTTACCCAGGTGCAGCGCCGCCGCGAGGAGGGTGAAGCCCACGGTGCCGAGGAAGCCGATCATGAACCATGGATTGATGATGACGACATTGATCTTCTGCATCACATCGATCATCGCGCGATCGTCGGTGCGGTTCAGCGCGGGCATCACCGATATCGCGTAAGCGTAGAAAACGCCCGCGATCAAGCCGGTTGCGAGTGCGGCCGCCACCAGCGCGGCGAGTCGTAGCGCGAACATGAATTTCTCCTGCCTCGAAACCCGGACCTGGTCCGATTAACTCGGTCCGGCGATGTTTCAAGTACACCGCTGGCCGGCGCCGGCATCCATGGTTCAAGCGCTCGGCCACCTAAGCGAGCGTCCACGCGGCGTCACAAGTCTCGGTCGGAGATCAACCCACTCTGCATGGCCAAACCGGCCAGTCGGACTCTTTTCTGATTCTGCGGCAGATTTTCCACACCGAACTTGGCGAACAGTGCCCGCAGATGTGTCTTGATCGCATCGACGCTCAGGAACAATTCCTCGGCGATCTGTTGATTCGAAGCCGGAGTCGCGAAACCCGCACCGTTCTTATATGGACGGCACAGCGCGATCAGCACCGCGCGCTGCGTGTCGGTCAGCGAGCGCAGCGTGGGAATAGTGCCGGTCGAGGTTCGGGTCGCATCATCGACAACGCCACCGAAATCGTGGAACGAGACCAGGGAGGTGCCGACCCGGATCCGATCGCCGGCCATCAGCCGCCGCCGCCCGACCAGTCGCTCGCCGTTGACGAAGGTGCCGTTGCGGGACAGGCCGTCATCGACGATCGTCCAGTGTGCGCCGAGATATTCGACCGCCGCATGCAGCCGCGAGACCTCCGCGTCCCAGCGCAGCGCCAGATCGGCCTGCGGGGAACGCCCGATGGTGACGCGCTGCTGGTCCGGGGTGAGCATGAACTCCTGCTGCCGACCCGAGTCATCAGTGAATCGCAAAAGCGATCCGACGAAACCAGTCACTGCGCCGATACCTCAACTCTCCATACCGCCAGTGACGCTCTTCGCACAGTTCCATGGTGCCGCGTCCTGGGACCGCGAGCAAGATCGAGTCGACTCCTGACCTTCCTCATATCGAAGACGTATCACAGAAGACGTATCACAAACGAGCCGCCGCCCAGGCGTCGCACGATTCGCCAGGGCAGCGGCCCCAATTAAATAAGAACTCAGCCCTTCGCGGCCTTGTTGTAAGCCTCGGTGATGTCGGCCG
This sequence comes from Nocardia sp. NPDC052112, assembly GCF_040680135.1. Taxonomy (NCBI): domain Bacteria; kingdom Bacillati; phylum Actinomycetota; class Actinomycetes; order Mycobacteriales; family Nocardiaceae; genus Nocardia; species Nocardia sp. NPDC052112. Next base: position 17,839 of record NZ_JBFAWD010000021.1, read on the forward strand.
AGATACGCCCACGCGCGGACACCTTGTGTCCATTCCGACGCGCCCAATCGCGAATTGCCGCACTTTGTTCACGATCGATCGAGACCCGACTCTTCGGACCACCGGGAGCAGCGGCCGCGGCCTTGACCCGCCGCCGACCACTCACGCGCCGAGCACTCGAAACCCACTCTTCCAAACCGTCGCGCAGCTTCGCCGCATTTGCCGACGACAGGTCGATCTCGTACGACACACCGTCGATCGCAAACTCAATGGTCTCGTCCGCGATGGACTCACCATCGACATCGTCGATCAGGCTAACGGTGACCTTCTTTGCCATGAGATGAACGTCCTCTCGAAATCGTGCGACCCGCATACTAGGCCGATTACCCGAGGCAAGAATACCCCGAATTCGAAAAATTCCAAGACGAGGGCCGAACTATGCAATCCGATCGTCAGCGCGTGACTGGACGCACAATTGGGAACAGTATCGTTTCCCGGATTCCCAATCCCGTGAGTGCCATCAACAAGCGATCGATTCCCATACCGGTACCCGTTGTCGGAGGCATGCCGTGCTCCATCGCCGCGAGGAAGTCCTCGTCGAGTGCCATCGCTTCGTCATCACCTTGTGCGGCAAGCCGCGCTTGATCCGCGAACCGCTCGCGCTGGATCACCGGATCGACCAACTCCGAATAGCCAGTTGCCAACTCGAAGCCGCGCACATAGAGGTCCCACTTCTCGGTAACTCCGGGCTTGCTGCGATGCTGTCTGGTCAGCGGTGATGTCTCCACCGGGAAGTCGCGCACGAAAGTCGGGGCGTAGAGCTTGTCACCGTACTGGTGTTCCCATAGTTCTTCGACCAGTTTGCCGTGGCCATAGCCCTTGTCCTCGGGAATTTCGAGTCCGACCCGATCGGCGAGTGCACGCAATTCCTCGATCGAAGTTTCCGGAGTCACCGATACACCCAGCGCATCCGACAGCGAAGGGTACATCTCGACCGTCGCCCACTCGCCACGGAGATCGTATTCGGTGCCATCCACAAGGGTTACCACCTGCGTGCCGAAGACCTCTTGGGCAACTTCCTGCACCAATTCCCGAACCATCCGCGCGGAGTCATCGTAGGTGCCGTATGCCTGATAGGTTTCCAGCATTGCGAACTCCGGCGAATGTGTGGAGTCCGCCCCCTCGTTACGGAAGTTCCGGTTGATCTCGAAGACCTGTTCCAGGCCGCCGACCACACATCGCTTGAGGAACAGCTCGGGCGCAATTCGCAGGTAGAGATCGATATCGAGGGCATTGGAATGGGTGACGAAGGGCCGCGCCGCCGCACCACCGTGCAGCGTCTGCAGCATCGGCGTCTCCACCTCGAGGAAACCCCGGCGCTCGAGCGCAGCGCGCAGCGCGCGCACCACCGCGACCCTGGTCCTGGCCATTTCCCTGGCCTCGGGACGCACGATCAGATCGACATAGCGCTGCCGTACCCGCGACTCCTCGTTCATCTCCTTGTGCGCCACCGGCAGCGGCCGCAGAGCCTTGGCCGACATGGCCCAGGAATCGGCCATGACACTCAATTCACCGGTCCGGGAGGAGATCACTTCGCCGTGCACGAATACGAAGTCTCCGAGGTCTACATCGGCCTTCCAGGCCGCGAGAGCGTCGGCTCCGACACCGTTGAGGCTGATCATCGCCTGCAGTTTGGTGCCGTCCCCCTCCTGCAGCGTCGCGAAACACAGCTTGCCGGTATTACGCAGGAAAATGACGCGCCCGACGACACCGACCTGCAGACCGGTCCGGGTGTCGGGCTCGAGCTCCGGATAGGCGGCCCGAATTTCGCCGAGAGTATGGGTGCGCGGCACCACGACCGGATAGGCCTCACCGCCCGAGGTGATCAACCGCTCGCGCTTCTCACGCCGAATCCGCATCTGCTCCGGAACGTCGTCCGCGGCGGGCGCGGGACGGTTGGCTTGCCCCGCAGGAACCGAACCCGCGGAGCGACCGGATGAAGGCGTGTTCGGGTTGCTCACGTTCAACAACACTAGCGGGCACCGGAAATCGATTTGCGGGCCGCCCGTGCACGACCGGCCGGAAACGAATCGGCGGCCGCCGGAACAGTCCGTGATGCCCTGTTTCGCGGCCTTCTCCGGCACCCCGAATAGCGGGCGTGCTCCGGCAGACATCTGAAAGCCAGTGCGCGCCCGTATGTTTCGAGATGGAAGTGGTTCGGCCCGAATTTACAGTGTTGCCAGCGCCTCGACCTCACGGGCGAAGTGCGGCGCCCGGACTCCGACACTGAGCAGACCGGCCGCCTTCAATGCCTGATAGCCACCGATCACATCGGTGGCCCGATGCAGACCGAGTTCCTGCAGTGCGGCCGCGGCGAGACTGGAGGTATAGCCCTCCGAGCACACGATGATCCATTCCACATCGTGATCGGTGGCCAGCGCCAGCCGGGCCGAACTCGAGGGATCCAGGCGCCATTCCAAGACATTGCGTTCGATCACCAGCGCGCCCGGTAGCGCGCCCTCACGTGCGCGCTGCGCCTGCGGCCGGATATCGACCAGAATCGCGCCCCGATCGAGCGCCTCCGGCGTTTTGAAGGCATAGATACGATTCAGGCGGGCCCGCGCGTTCTCGAGCATCTGATCGATGGTCAAACGGGTCATCACATATCACCTTCGGGCTGGTCGGTGAGAACGGTTCGGGAGCGCCGCAAGGTGCCGTGGCCGGTCACCTCGTAATAGGACATGGCGGTGAGCGGCGGTGAATAGGCGTGCACACTGAGCGTCGGATCGAGCGGCCCCGCGGATTCCACAGCGGCAGGTGCGCGCATCACATCGTGCACCCAGCCGATCGGGAACGAGGCCTGATCACCCGCGGTCAGGGTGCGTCGGCGCAGTTCCGTTCCGTTCCAGCGGAATTCCGATAGCGCACCGCTCAGCACGGTCAATGCGCCCAACGAGCCTGCGTGGTCGTGCAATTCGGTGGATTTGCCGGGAGTCCAGCTGATCAGCCAGACATCGACCTCGTCATCGGAAAGCAGCCGGGTGGCCCAGCGCTCATCGGTCGGCCAGATTCCGTTGGCGGGCAACAGATGGTCGTAACGCCCCGCGAGTACGTCTTCGGCTCCCTCGTCGGTCAGCCGGAGCAAATCGGCGGGACGCAGACGAGTGGGCAATGCGGAGGCGACGGCACGATCCAGCGGCGGAGTGGCCGACAGGGCACTACGTGCGGAATCGAGGGAAAGAACAGAAGAACGCATGAGCGAATCTCCAGGAGTATGTCAACGGTCGAGGGACTTGGTCCGCCTCGATCGGTCGAGGCAGGTCAGCCTCGACAACACTCCTGGGTGCGCACGCGGTAATACACGGATGCGAGTGTAGCAGTGCAAAAACCGGCGGCAAAGCGGCCGGTCATACGGTTGCACCCCGGGTGGGCGTATCAACCACCCTTACGCCGTTGATTGCGCTCGTAGACCAGGCGCAATCCGGTCAATGTGAGATGCGGCTCGTGGTGGTCGATGGTCTCCGATTCCGGCACGATCAACGGTGCGGTGTGGCCGGTCGCGACCACCGCGACATCGTCACCGGCGAATGCGTCGAATTCATCGCGAATCCGATCGATCAGGCCGTCCACCAAACCGGCGAAGCCGAATATCGCACCGGATTGGATGGCCTCGACGGTGTTCTTGCCGACCACCGAACGCGGCCGCGCCAACTCGACCCGGCGCAATGCGGCGCGCTCGATCAGCGCCTCGCTGGAGATCTCCACGCCCGGTGCGAGCACGCCGCCGAGAAACTCGCCCTTGGCCGACACCAGATCAACGGTGGTGGCCGTGCCGAAATCCACGACAATCGCGGCCGTGCCGAAACGATGATGTGCGGCAAGGGTGTTCACGATGCGATCCGCGCCGATTTCCTTGGGATTGTCGACAAGCAGCGGAATACCGGTTCGCACACCGGGTTCCACCACCACATGCGGTACCTGATCCCAATAGCGAGTGAGCATCGATCTGATCTCGCGCAGCACCGGCGGCACCGTGGACAATGCCGAAACTCCGACGATCTCCGCGACCTGCGCACCCACCAATCCGCGCACCTGCATGGCGAATTCGTCCGCGGTCAGCAGCGGATTGGTATGCATCCGCCAGTGCCGCGCCAACTTCGCATGACTACCACTGCCCGAGAACAATCCGAGCTCGATACTCGTATTACGGACATCAATGGCCAGCAGCATCAGACGGTGGTCAGTGAGCGCGGGGTGACCAGCCCGGAACCCTCCGGGGCGTGCGCCGGATCGGAACCGAGATCGGTCGCACGATTGTGCTCGTCGACGAAGACGACCTTCGGGGCGTACTCCTTCAGCTCGGCCTCGTCCATCAGGCCGTAGGCGATCAGGATGACCAGATCGCCGGGATGTACGAGATGGGCGGCGGCGCCGTTGATCCCGATGACACCCGAACCGCGCTCACCGGCGATCACATAGGTCTCGAGGCGGGCGCCGTTATCGATATCGACAATGCAGACCTGCTCACCCTCGAGCAGATCGGCGGCATCGAGCAGATCCTGGTCGATGGTCACCGAGCCGACATAGTGCAGATCGGCGTGGGTCACCGTGGCACGGTGGATCTTCGACTTCATCATGGTGCGCAACATCGTTGTCGCCCTTCCTAAATATTGGCCCTGGCAGGCTGGGAGTCGGTCGCGGCGGTGCGTGAATCGGGAAGTGTGGGGTGGCCACCATCGACCGGTGCGCCGAGCGCGACGGCCGCATTGTCGATCAGGCGGGTCGAGCCGACCCTGGCGGCGACGAGCAGTCGCGCATTGCCGTTCGCGGGCGCGGGGCCGAGTGTGGATGATCGCAATTCGAGGTAATCGACATCGACACCGGGGGTCGCGTCGAGCACCGCGCGGGCGGCCGCGAGCACGGCATCCGCACCGAGCGCACCCGCATGCCGACCAGCGGCCAGCGCCGCCGACAGCGCCAGCGCCGATTCCCGCTGTGCCACATCGAGATACCGATTACGGGAGGACAGCGCGAGGCCGTCTGGTTCGCGAACCGTCGGCAGCGGCACGATCTTCACATCCACATTCAGATCGCGCACCATCTGCCGGATCAGCGTGAGCTGCTGATAGTCCTTCTCGCCGAAGAACGCCTCGGTCGGGCGCGCGATATTCAGCAGCTTGGCGACCACGGTCAGCATGCCCGCGAAGTGCGTCGGGCGGCTGGCGCCTTCGAGTTCGGCGCCGATCGGGCCAGGATGCACGGTAGTGCGGGGGCCGTCCGGATACATATCCGACGCACTCGGCGCGAACACCAGCTCCACGCCTTCGTTGCGCAGCAATTCGACATCGGCATCGAGGGTGCGCGGATACTTGTCCAGATCCTCGTTCACACCGAATTGCAGCGGATTCACGAAGATCGAAACGATGACCACCTGATTCGTCCGCTTGGCCCGGCGCACGATCTCGAGGTGGCCCTCATGCAGTGCGCCCATGGTCGGCACCAGCCCGACCGTGCGCCCGACACCGCGCAGGGCCTTGGAGACCGCGGTGATCACCTCGGGATCGTGGTGCACGGTCAGCTCACCGCGCCGGTACGCGCCACGCAATTTCGGATCCATCATCGGCCTCCCTCCAGCAGCTCGATCAGAGCCGGATTGGTCTTGGCGCGCTCGGCGGTACGCAGCGACATGGCGCGATAGCCCGCGGCCAGCCGGACGTCGACCGCTTCCAGGGCGGTCAGATGTGCGGCAACGGCAGCCGTGTCGCCACGCGCAACCGGGCCGGTCAGCGCGGACTGGCCGCGGCGCAGGGCATTGTCGAGGGCGGCCGAGGCCAAGGGGGCGAGCAGCCGCTCGGCCAGACCGTTGGGTTGATCGTCGACGATCTGCTGGCCGAGCAGGCCGGGGCCCGCCAGCGCGGCGCGCAGTGCGTCGACCGCGTCCAGAACCACCGTGACCAGGTGATTGCTGCCGTGCGCGAGAGCGGCGTGATAGAGCTGGCGATTTTCTTCCTGGACCCGGACCGGCTCGCCGCCCATTTCGATCACCAGCGATTGCGCGATGGCGAAACCGATTTCGTCGGCGGCGGTAATGCCGAAGCACGCATTGCCGAGACGGGCGACATCCTCGTCGTGTCCGGTGAAAGTCATTGCCGGGTGAATGGCCAGCGGCAGAGCGCCGCGCTCGGCCAGTGGGGCCAGTACGCCGACGCCATTGGCGCCGGAAGTATGCGCGACTATGGTGCCGGGCCGGACCACACCCGCGGATGCGAGCCCGCGCACCAACCCGGGCAGTTCGGCGTCGGGCACGGCCAGCAGCAGCAGTTCGCTGCGTGCGGCCACATCCTCGACCGGCAGGACTTCGGATTCAGGTAGTCGAGTGCGGGCCCGGTGCACCGAGGCATCGGATATGGCGGCTACGCCGAATACCACGTGTCCGGCGCGTTCGAGGGCCGCGCCGAGTGCGGAGCCGACGCGTCCCGCCGAGACGATTCCCACCGTCAAGCGCGCAGGCGCGGGGTCACCCGAAGCAGCGTTGTCAGGGTTGACGCTTCTCGAGGTCAACATTGTCCTCTCGATATCGTTCCAGTCCCGGACAGCCGGGTACCAGACGTTGCGCACCGAGAATATCGGCCCATGGCTCGCCGATGCCACGGGGCATCCGCGTGATTTGTGTCTCGCGTCCGAGCCGCCGAGCCTCGCGCGCACGGAGCGTGCGCTTCGACGACTCCGGCCCGTCTCGCGAGCGGGTCGTCATAAGACAGCCGTGGTGGTCGGCGGTGCGGAATCGTCACCGCTGGACGCTCGTCAGCGGTTGGTACGTCCCTTTTCCTCCGACTGCAGGTTGGCCATGATCTCGGCGACCGAAAGTCGGCGCGACGAGTTGCCGGAGTCGGCGTCCGGATCGACGCGGCGGCGACGGCGGGAACTTGCGGTGCCGAGGGGCGGGACCGTGGTCGTCGGGTGCGGGGCGGGCTCCGGCTCTGGGGGCGGGGTGTGCGGGTCCGGTGTCGAGAACCCGTGTGACTCGGCTTCGTACGGGGTCGGCTCCGGCGGCGACGAGTGCGGCGGCACGGTGTACTCCAGCGGCTGCAGTCGCGGCGGGACACCGGTCTTTTCCGGATCCTCGGTGAACGCATCGGCCCAGCCGGTGGTGGCGGCGAACGGGTCGGTGTCACGAACATCCTCGGCGATCTCGGCGTCGTCGAAGTCGTCGGCGGAGACGATCGCGGTCTCCGCGGTCACCGGATCGTCGAACGGACTGGCGAACTGCGGGGCCTGCGGATGATCCGATTCGAAGACCGGGGTGAAGGTGCTACGAGATTGCTGGAAAGCCGTGTCCAGCCAGCTGTCGGCATTCGCCGAGCTATTGTCCGACGAATTTCCGAATGCGCTCGGCAGCTCGTGAATCCGGGTCGCATCGGCGCGCAACGCGGGCCGGTCCATCGGCAGATCACCGTCGAAGAGCCGCTGCAGACTCTGCCGGAGCACGGTGAGTTCGGCGCGCAGGGCGGCCATTTCGGCCGCGTCGGCACCCACCTCCGCGCGCACCCGCGCCTCGACGCCGAGCTCGTATTCGCGTCGGGCGGTCACCTCGCGCTCCAACTGGAGTTCATACACCGTCTGCAGGTCACGGACCTTGGCCTTGTCGATCGTGGCTTCCTTGCGGTACCGCGTCGCGGCCAAAGCGCCGACGACGGCCGCCCACAGCGCCGCCACCAAGCCGATCCGAACAAACTGCAGACGGTCACTGAAAACCAGGAAAACGCTGGCAACCAGACCGAGCAGAATCAATACGCCGATGAACAATTTTCCCGCGTCGTCCCGCCGTCGACGAGAGGTGCTGCTACGGGAGGGTGAAACCATGCACGCCAGGGTAGCTTGATCAGCCAGCCGCGCCCAGATTCCCGCGCGAAGATTCCGACGGGTTTATTTGCTAAGTAGTTGCCGGATCATCGGATGGGTCCTCCGGAGCCCGACAGCAGTACTCGAGCCACAGTGCCGCAGCTACCAAAGCCGCCCCCGCCAGCATCCCGACAATGGCGCCGGGACTATCCGCACCCGCGGCATTCAAGGTGTCGCGCTGCGGAAAGACCCAGAAAAGGAAACCCAGCCAGACACCTGCGGCAAGCGAGCCGACTTGCGCGGACGCCTTCGCCAATGCGACCGCGCGGGCGGCGGTGATCGGATGCAGCTGATGACTGCCGTCGCCGATCTGATGTTCATTGACCCGTGCGCGGATGACGAAACCGAGCGCCACTTCGATCGCGGCCACCGGATAAAGCGATGCGCCCGCGTAAATCGAGATCGGCGGGAAACTGCCATAGGCGATCCGCGTGAGCAGCCAGGCGATAAGGGCCGCGACGACGACATTCGCGATGAGATCGAGGATCCGGGTCGGCTTCAGTTTCACGACACCGATCCCTCCGCGGCTGCCGACAGCACGAATTCGGTCGGCCGGACACCCGCGCGCTCGGCTGCGTCGAGTCCGGCGAGCCAGTCGCGCACCGGCCGCACGGTGCCATCGACCTCCAGTTCCGCGTCCGGCTGCACATCCAGCCACGGGATGAGGACAAAGGCCCGGTTGTGCGCCTGCGGATGCGGCAGGGTCAATTCCGGATCGTCACTGCGGCAGACCACGCCGTCCTCGATACACCACACCACATCGACATCGAGAGTGCGCGCACCCCAACGCACTTCGCGTACCCGCCCGGCGGCCCGCTCCAGCCGCTGGCCGAAGCGCAGCCAGTCGTGCGCGCCGAACTCCGGATCATCAACCAACACAATGGCATTGAGATAGTCGTCCTGTTCGACACCGCCCCACGGCGCGGTCGAGTACACCGGCGAAACCGCGACCACCCGATGCCCGAGCCCGGCGACAACACCGCGCAGCTGCGCGAGCCGATCGCCCAGATTCGAGCCGATCGACAACACCGCGCGACTCATGGCTCCACTCCCCGCCGCCGCGAGGTGACCACGCGGACATCGGCGAAGGTGTGCGGAATGGGCGCGGACGGTTTGTGCACGACGACCTCGACCGACTCGATGCGGGGATCGGCCATCACATCGTCGGCGATCTCGGCGACCACCTTTTCGATGAGATTGCGCGGCGGCCCCTGGATGATCCGCACGGCACGCTCGGCGAGGGCGCCGTAATCGATGGTGTTCGCGAGGTCGTCGGTGGCCGCGGCGGCGGCGAAATCGGTCCATACCGTCAGATCGACCAGGAATTCCTGGCCGTCGCGGCGTTCGTAGTCGAAACAGCCGTGATAGCCATAGGCGCGCAGGCCGCGCAGCTCGATCCGGTCCGTCTCGCGGGCGCCGCTCATCGAATCGCTGCGCGCTGCTGCCGTCATGGCGTGGCTCCTCGGGTGCTGTTTCGGGTGGCGCGCCGCCAGGCGTCGGTTACGGCAATGGCATCCAGCGAGGCGCGCACATCGTGGACGCGGACACCCCAGGCCCCGTACAGGGCGGCCAGCGCCGACACCGTCGCGGTGGCGGTCTCCCGGCCATCGGGTGGGCGCGGGCCATCGGCATCGGCGAGCAGGGCGCCGAGGAATCGTTTTCGGGAGGCGCCGATGAGAATCGGCAGCCCGTTGCCGACCAATTCGGGCAACGCGCCGAGCAGCGCCCAATTGTGTTCGGCATTCTTGGCGAATCCGAGGCCGGGATCGAGTACCAGCAGAGACCGGTCCACACCGGCCGCCACGGCCAACTCCACCTGCGCGCTCAGTTCGGCGAGCACCTCGGCGACCACATCGTCGTAGTGGTCGGCCGGACCGGTGTGCCGATAGTCCGCACCCGCTCGCCAGTGCATGAGAATCCACGGAACCTGCGCCGCCGCAACGACTTTCACCATATCCGGGTCGGCGCGACCACCGGAGACATCGTTGACGACGGAAACTCCGGCCGCGATCGCCGCCTCGGCGACACCGGCCCGCATGGTGTCCACACTGGTCGGCACACCGGCGGCTACCAAGCCGCGAATGACCGGAACCACCCGCGCGGCCTCGGTTTCCGGGTCGATCCGCACCGCACCGGGCCGGGTCGACTCGCCACCGATGTCGATGATGTCGGCGCCCGCCTCGTACAGCTCGATGCCGTGTGCGATGGCCAGGCTCGGATCCAGATAACGGCCGCCGTCGGAGAAGGAATCGCTGGTGACATTCACCACGCCCATGACCACACACGAGCGTCCATCGCGCGGCGCGACACTGCTCCGGAGGGCATCGGGGGCGTGGGTCGACACCGCGCGATGCCTCACTTCCGCAGGATCAGATCGAGGGCCTCGGCCCGCGAGGCGGCGTTGGACTGCAGCAGACCGCGCACGGCGGAGGTAGTGGTGCTGGCACCGGGCTTGCGGATACCGCGCATGGCCATGCACAGGTGCTCGGCCTCGATCACGACAATGGCGCCGCGCGGATCCAGTTTGCGCATGATGGCATCGACGATCTGGCTGGTCAGCCGCTCCTGCACCTGCGGGCGCTTGGCGTACAGATCGACCAGCCTGGCCAGTTTGGACAGTCCGGTCACCCGACCGTGCTGGCCGGGAATATAGCCGACATGCGCGACGCCGTGGAAGGACACCAGATGGTGTTCACAGGTCGAGTACAGCGGGATATCGCGAACCAGCACCAACTCCTGGTGCCCCTCGTCGAAGGTGGTGTTCAGGACCGAATCCGGCTCGAGGAAGAGCCCGGCGAACATCTCCCGATAGGAGCGGGCGACCCGGGCCGGCGTATCGATCAGGCCGGGCCGGTCCGGATCCTCGCCGACCGCGATCAGCAATTCCCGGATCGCGGCCTCAGCGCGGTCCTGATCGAATGGGCGGCCGGTTTCCAGTGCGATCAAGTCCGGCTCGGCCGGGCCCGCTCCGTTGTACCTGACCGGTTCGTCGAAGTCGTCGAAAGCGCTGGCATTCGCAACGGCACCGCCGTTCAGATACCCGGGGCCACCGACGTGATTGTTGGCCGACAATCGAGGACACCTCCAAAATCTCGAGTGCGAGCAATAACCCCGCACCCAGATGGTCGAGCCTAATCGGCACGTGTCAGTGCCGACCGTTCGGTCCATCCCAATCGTGGTTCTCGCCCTCGTTATTCCCGGTGCCGTTGGCGGGCTCGTCATAGCCGTCATGGCCGCGGCCTTGCTGGCCCCATGGCTGCTGCGGCTGCGGATACCCGTGGCGCGGCTGCGGCTCACCCTGCCAGCCGCCGTAGCCGGGTTGACCCGACTGCTGTTGCGGCTCGTCGCGCGGCGGCCACCCCGGCGCCGACCAACCGGCCGGGGCACCGTAATCCGGTCGCGAGCCGTGCGTCGCGCCCTGACGCGGGTAGGCCGGGGACGGCGCCTGCGGTAGCGGGTAACCGGGCGCGGGCGGCTGGGCGTAGCCGCCGCCGTAGCGCGGTTCCTGGTAACCGCCGTCCGGATAGCCGTTCGCCGCGGCGGGTTCTCGCTGCGGCAGCTTCGGCCGCGGCGGCTCCTGCGGCGGCCACGGCTCACCGCGTTCGGCGGCCAGTTCACCCGGGGTCTTCACCGGCGGCTTATCCGAGGGCACCCGCTCGCCGAAATCGTTGAACGCGGTGATGCGCGGCCGCTTCTCCACCGCGGCCAGGATCTCCTCGAGATCCTTGCGGTGCAGGGTCTCCCGCTCCAGCAGCGCCGTGGCGAGCACATCGAGCACATCGCGGTATTCGTTGAGGATGGCCCACGCCTCGGTGTGCGCGGCCTCGATGAGGTTGCGCACCTCCTCGTCGATGGCGCCGGCGACCTCGTGCGAGTAGTCCGAACCCATGCCCATCGAGCGACCCAGGAACGGGTCGCCCTGCTCCTGGCCATAGCGAACCGCGCCCAGACGCGCGCTCATGCCGTATTCGGTGACCATCGCACGCGCGATCTTGGTGGCCTGGTCGATATCCGAGGACGCGCCGGTGGTCGGCTCGTGGAATACCAGTTCCTCGGCCGCGCGGCCGCCCATCGCCATGACCAGGCGGGCGATCATCTCCGAGCGGGTCATCAGGCCCTTGTCGTCTTCGGGCACCGTCATGGCGTGGCCGCCGGTGCGGCCGCGGGCCAGGATGGTGACCTTGTACACCGGCTCGATATCCGGCATCGCCCAGGCCGCCAGGGTGTGGCCGCCCTCGTGGTAGGCGGTGATCTTCTTCTCGTGCTCGCTGATGATGCGGCTCTTGCGGCGCGGACCACCGATGACGCGATCCACCGATTCCTCGAGCTGCTCGCCGGTGATCACCGCGCCGTTCTCCCGGGCAGTGAGCAGGGCGGCCTCGTTGACGACATTGGCCAGATCCGCACCGGACATGCCGACGGTGCGCTTGGCCAGACCGTCGAGATCGGCCTCGGGCGATATCGGCTTGCCCTGCGAATGCACCCGCAGGATGGCACGCCGTCCGGCCAGGTCCGGATTGCTCACCGGGATCTGTCGGTCGAAGCGGCCCGGCCGCAGCAGCGCCGGATCGAGGATGTCGGGGCGGTTGGTCGCGGCGATCAGGATGATGCCGGTGCGATCGCCGAAGCCGTCCATTTCGACGAGCAGCTGGTTCAGGGTCTGCTCGCGCTCGTCGTGACCGCCGCCGAGCCCGGCGCCGCGCTGACGGCCGACCGCGTCGATCTCGTCGACGAAGATGATGCACGGACTGTTCTGCTTGGCCTGTTCGAACAGGTCGCGCACGCGGGAGGCGCCGACACCGACGAACATTTCGACGAAGTCCGAACCGGAGATGGTGAAGAACGGCACCCCGGCCTCACCGGCGACGGCACGCGCCAGCAGGGTCTTACCGGTACCGGGCGGACCGTAGAGCAGTACGCCCTTCGGGATCTTCGCGCCGAGCGCCTGGTAGCGGACCGGGTTCTGCAGGAAGTCCTTGATTTCGTAGAGCTCTTCGACGGCCTCGTCGGCGCCGGCCACGTCCGCGAAGGTGGTCTTGGGCATGTCCTTGGTCAGCTGTTTGGCCTTCGATTTGCCGAAGCCCATCATGCCGCCGCGACCACCGCCCTGCATGCGCGACATCACAAAGATGAACAGGCCGAGCAGGATCACCATCGGCAGCACGAACAGCAGGATCTGGGTGAACCAGCTGTCCTGCTTGACCACCGTGTTGAACGGCGCGCCGGACTTCTGCACGGTATCGAAGACCTGGTTGGAGGTCTCACTGCCGCCCGGATACTTGGCGATGATCTTCTTCGAGCCGGAGGTGGCGTCGTTCCCGTTGTTCAGCTCGATACGCAGCTGCTGCTCGCGATCGTCGATCTGGACGTTCTTGACGTTGCTCTTGTCGTTCAGCTGACTCAACGCCACCGAGGTATCGACGCTCTTCCAGCCGCGCGTGTCATTGCCGAAATAGCTGAACGCATAGATCACGAGCAAGATGCCCGAGACTATGGCCAGGGTGCGAAACACAGTCTTGCGGTTCATAGAGCGTAGGCCGGGCGGCCAGTCCTTTCCGGTGTCTCCGGTGCATGCCTAGCGTGGCGTTGGGCGCGTCCCGTCCGGTGGTTCGGATGCGGACATGCCACGTTACCGCGTACGGTCTAGTCGATACATCGCGCAGTTCGGCAGCTGGTGTAGTTCGACAGGTAAACGGTCGGGGAACGTCCGTGGTTCCCGAAGTCTCCGGTCGGGTTACGCCAAGTGGTCACAATCATGTCATGTTCGGCCTATCGTGAGCGACGACACATTTGAGCGCAGGGGGTATGGACATAGTTGAGCTACGGACACCCACAGCGATACTGCGGCACGGCCGTGGACGACTGATCGTTCTACGCCCTGGCAGCGATGGCGAGCGCGTACTCGACGTGCCGGTCACCGACCTGCTCAAAGTTCGGCTGAACCGCCGTGCCGACGATGCGGTCGTCATCGAGATATATCTGCGTTATCCCACGCCTGTACTCACGGGCGTGCCCGCCGACCGCACCCCGTTGCCGGTACTGATAGCCGAACACGATTTCCCCGCGGCCGCCGAAATCGTCGATCGCATCAACGGTCAGATCCTGGCCAGCCAGCGCATCGATGTGGCCGCACCCGATCTACAGCCGCCTGCGCCGCAGTGGGGTAAGACCGGCCCGAGCCGAGCCGATGTCGACCGAGCCGTGCGGCGGATGGCACCCAAACGCGAAGCCAAGGCGGCGATAGCCGCTCTGCATCGCTACGTCACCATCGACGAATACGTGCTGGAGACCGCCATCGTCGTGGCCCAGGCACCCGCGGGCAGCGGCCCCGGCCTGCTGGCCGCGACCACCGGACGGCTGTTGTTCATCTCCATCGGCCCCGGCGAACGGTACGCGCACGAGCTACCCATTCCGGTCGTCATGTGGGCCCGCACCACCGATGGCGCCATGACGACACCGGGTGAGATCGGCTCGGTGCGCGGTGAGACCGGCATCGATGTACACGACGGAAACGTCACGTTGCATTTCACCGGCACCGATCGGGCCGATACCGAGCGCGTCGCCTGCGCGGTGAATTTCGCCGTCCGGCGCGATTCGGCCGACGGCGCGGCAGGCCCGGCCGATCCAGGTGTCGCCCAGCTCTATTCCGAATGGGAGTTGCTGGTGGAGCGGCATTCCCTCGGCATGGTCGATGACGGACAGTTCCAGCGCTACGGCCGCGGAATTCTGCGTTCACTCCCCGACGGGAACTGATTGCAGCGTGATCCGCCGCCACGGGCTGGTCGGACGCAACCACAGGCGCAGCAGTTCCATGCGCCGATCCACGCCGCCGTTCTTGAGTTCGGCCAGATCCTCACAGGCCTGCCAGTAAGTCCAGCCGGTCAGGTAGGCATCGCCGAATTGGCGCCAATTCTGGTATTTGCGCTGGGCCAGCGGCAGCGCCCGCATCAGATAGTCCCAGGCCAGCTCGGCGTCGAGATAGCCCGCGGTGAAGGCCATTCGAGCCACCGCGACCACCCTGGCCAGATCCCAGGCATGGATATCGCTCGGCAGCGGGCGGGCCAGATGATCGGTGAAACCGATTTTGATCGCCTGCGACCAGATGTCGTAATCGCGGACCAGCGCCTCCGGATTGTCCATCCCCCGGAACGAGCCGACCTGGCGCAGAAAGGCCCGGTGCCGATCGGCCCGCTCACCGAACCGGTCGCGTTCACTGGCATTGATCGATGCCATCACCAGCGGATGCACCATCGCGTACAGCGGCGCGTGCATCCCTTCGAGCAGTTGCTCCATGGAGGCCTGCGCCTCGGTGCCGTCGGTGATGCCCCACGCTCCGGTGAGCGTGTCGATGGCGAGTTCGCGCCGGTCACCGAGCGGATGGTCGCGCTCGGGGCCGAGCAGCAGCGCATCGTGGAAGGCATCCCAGCGCGCCGAATAGAAGCCGCCGAGTGCGAGCGCGCGCAGCTCGTCATCCGATACCGCCGCGCCGGACCAATGGTCTTCTTCCCGCTTGTCGAGCTCGTCGTAGGGGAATGTCGTCAAGGTGGGTACACCGCGGGCAGGCATATCCCGATTGTTCCCCATCGATCTTGGATGAACCTGTGTATTCGGAATCGAATTCGCGGTTGTCGGTTACCGGGCCGCGATCGGCCCATGCGCACTGTTGGCCACCATGGCGTGACTCTTACGAGCCACGTTCGCGTAGCGCGCAGCACTGCAAATCAAACACCGCTAATGTGCTCCCATGAGTAGCAACATCACCCTCCTTCGTGGCCTGGATCCTGCGCCTACCGAGCAGGAAATCTATGCTGCCGCACTGCAGTACGTGCGTACGGTCGGTGGCGTGTCCGGCCTGAGCACGACAACCAAGGCAGCCGTGGACAAGGCGGTGAACGCAATCGCGGCAGCGACCACGCAATTGCTCGCCGATCTACCGGATGTGCGGGTCGCACCGGTCACCGAACCGCAGCTACGCCATGATCGCGAGGTCGCGGAGGCGGAGTAGTTCGTAGCGTTTCAAGGTAGGGCGTCCGTGCCGTAGGTGGCGACGCAGGCCAGTGCGATCTCCAGCGGCAGGCTGCGCGCTTCGATCGGATGGCCGAGCAGTTCCTCGATCCGCTGGATCCGGTAGCGGACCGTGTTTTTGTGCACACCGAGTAATTTCGCCGTGGCCTCCGGGCTGCGGTGGCTTTTCAGATATGCGTGCAGTGTTTCGCGCAGTCGTGTGGCATTGACATCGCGGCCCGCGAGCGCGCGCAATTCGCGTCCGATCAGACCGCGCATGGCCGCGTCGTCGGCGCCCGCCAAAAAGGCGATCTCCACCTCGCGATATGCGGTGACCCGCGCGCGATCCGCCGGACCGCGCTCGGCGACGTGTCTGGCCGCGACCGCCTCGTGATGGCTCTGCCGGAACCCGGCGGCCTGCGGCGCGGGCACCCCGAACGCGACCCGCACCGGCGCATCGACCTGCCCGGCCACCAACTCGACCAGTCGAGCGGGCTCGGCCAGTTCCGCCGCACGCGCCTCATCGTCCAACCCCACCCAGGCCCACATCCCGCTCGCCCCGGACGGAACGGTCAGCACCCGATTGCTGCCGAGCACACCGGCGAGCCGAGCCGCGACCCGATCCAGCTGCCCGCTCGTCTCGGCATCGCCCGAGGTTTCGTCGGCCCAGCACACGAACGCCAAATGTTGTTGTGCCAGACGGTATCCGAGCCGAACCGAGGCCTGGTCGAGGTCCGATTCGTCGTCGGTCAGCAGCGCGCGGACGGTCTCGGTGCGGCGATTGAGGTCGGCACGCAGGATCCGCTCGCGTTCTTCCATGTACGTGTCGGTCAGCGCCTCCACCGAATTGCCGACCCACCTGGTCGATCGCTCGAACAGCCGCAACATGACCGCCCGCTCGATTTCCTGTGGCGGACGCCGCTCATCGATGGCATCGGTCATGTAATCGAGGACGGCTTCTTGCCCGACGTGATAGGTCCGCAGCAGCAGGCGCAGGTGGAAACCGCGCCGGGCGATCGTGCGCGCGAAGGCGTGCACCTCTTCCGGCAGCGTGAAATCGAAGGTGTCACTGGTGAGTCCGCTCAGCATGACCCTGGCGTGCGCCCTGGTGCTGGCCGCGAGATCACGGCGGATATCGCGGTCGGCCAGTTCCGGAATGCGCGCGATGATCGCATTGTCGAGACGGTCGACGATCTGCTCCAGCGTCTGGGTCCGCATCGTCTCGTAGACATATTCGGCCAGCCAGTCGCGCACAACCTCGACGTTCGGATCGGAATCGGTCCGCAAGGGTTTCGCGGCGGCGAACCGACCTGCCGAGGCGGCGGCCATAATTCCTCCGGATTGTTCTCTGAGTACAAATATGGCCGAGTCCATTGACAAATCGACCCAAGAAAGTCGTGCAATCTTGTGTCACGATCATAGACCAGTGAGCTGATTCACAGAATCGGCACCAGCGGTTCAGCACAACGTCAGTGGGAGAACAGCAGTGACCAACACCGAATCGGTGCCCGGCGCGGCCAACAAGACAACGGCACGCAAGACGGCGCCGAAGAAAGCCGCTGCACAAGCGACGGGCCCGGAGGCGGTAGCGGAGCGTAGCCCCGGAGGACCACGCGAACGCGGCCGATCGGACACAGCTCCCGCCGTCATCGAGGTGCGCAATCCGGGCACCGGTGCGGTGGTCGGCACCGTACCGAACGAGAGCGCCGACGCGGTCGCGGCCAAGATCCGTGAACTGCGCCTGTACCAGCCGGAATGGGAGGCCATCGGCCCCGACGGGCGCAAGGAGTGGCTGCTGAAACTGCAGGACTGGATCATCGACAACACCGAGCAGCTGGCCGATGTGCTGCAGGCCGAGGCGGGCAAACCACGGGTGGACGCACTGATCGATCCGGCCTTCTCCACCGACCTGATCGGCTACTACGCACGCCGGGCCGCCAAATTCCTTGCCGACGACCATCCGTCGCCGCACAGCCCGCTGGCCAGGGTCAAGAAGTTGACTACGGTGTACAAGCCGTATCCGGTCGTCGGCGTGATCACGCCGTGGAACTTTCCGCTGGCCATGCCGGTCATCGATGTGATCCCGGCGCTGGCCGCCGGGGCAGCGGTGATCCTCAAGCCGTCGGAGGTGACTCCGCTCTCCGCGGTCGAATTGGCACGGGGCTGGGCCGAAATCGGTGCGCCGCCGGTCTTCGCGGTGGTCACCGGTGCGGGTGCGACCGGTGCCGCCGTAGTCGAGAATGCCGACTACATCCAGTTCACCGGTTCGACCGCGACCGGGCGCAAGATCGCCGCCGCCTGTGTCGAGCGGATGATTCCCTACAGCCTGGAATTGGGCGGTAAGGATCCGGCGATCGTGCTGGCCGACGCGGATCTGGATCGGGCCGCGCACGGCATCGCCTTCGGCGGCATGTTCAACGCGGGCCAGGTCTGCATTTCGGTGGAGCGGGTATATGTCGAGGCTCCGGTCTACGACGAATTCGTCGCCAAGCTCACCGATGCGGTCGAGAATCTGCGCCAGGGCCTCGATGGCCGCGAATCCAAATACGACGTGGGCGCGCTGGCCAATGAGAACCAGGTCCAGATCGTGCAACGGCATGTCGACGAGGCCGTCGCGGCGGGCGCCAAGGTGACCACCGGCGGCAAGCGCGCCGGTGTCGGCACCCTGTTCGAACCGACCGTGCTCATCGATGTCGACCACACGATGTCCTGCATTACCGAGGAGACCTTCGGTCCGACCCTCCCGGTGATCAAGGTCGCCGACGAGGCGGAAGCCGTTCGACTGGCCAATGATTCGATCTATGGTCTGTCGGCCTCGGTATGGACCGGCGACAAGGAGCGCGGCGAGCGCGTGGCCCGTGCCCTGGATGCGGGCGCGGTGAATATCAATGATGTCTTCGTCAACCTGTTCAGTTTCGCACTGCCGATGGGTGGCTGGGGGCAGTCCGGTGTCGGTGCGCGCTGGGGCGGTGCGCACGGAGTTCGCAAGTACTGCAGGCAGAAGGCGATAACCACGCCGATCCTGCCGACCCAGCAGAAAGAACTGCTCTGGTTCCCGTACCAGATGCCGAAGGTGCTGTTCGGGCTCGGTGCGATGCGTGCCGCAGGTGC
Source organism: Nocardia sp. NPDC052112 (assembly GCF_040680135.1). Taxonomy (NCBI): domain Bacteria; kingdom Bacillati; phylum Actinomycetota; class Actinomycetes; order Mycobacteriales; family Nocardiaceae; genus Nocardia; species Nocardia sp. NPDC052112. The sequence goes on from NZ_JBFAWD010000021.1 coordinate 36,835, forward strand.
CCGCGGACTGCGGCGCATCGACATTGCGGCAATTCTGAAACTCAAGGGAGACAACAAGTGACAGACGCGGCGAAGATTCGCGACAAGGTCGTCGTCGTCACCGGTGGCGCGCGCGGTATCGGACTGGCCGCGGCGATCGCACTGCAGGCGCTCGGCGCCAGGATCGCGATCGGCGATATCGACGAGACCACGGTCAAGGAGTCCGGCACGGCCCGCGATTTCGAGCTGTACGGGCGGCTCGATGTCACCGATCCGGATTCGTTCGAGAGCTTTCTCGACGAGGTCGAGCGCACCGTCGGCCCGATCGATGTGCTGATCAACAATGCGGGCATCATGCCGACCGGCAGATTCGCCGATGAGCCGGACCAGATCACCCGGCGGATTCTCGATATCAACATCTACGGCGTGATACTGGGCTCCAAGCTGGGCCTGGCACGCATGTTGCCGCGCAAGCGCGGGCACATCATCAATATCGCCTCGCTCGCGGGCGAGACGCATATTCCGGGCCTGGCGACCTATAACGCCAGCAAGCATGCGGTGCTCGGCTTCACCGACACCCTGCGCGAGGAGTATCGGGGTTCGGGTGTCGCGTTCTCCTCGGTGCTGCCGACGCTGACCAATACCGAACTCGGCTCCGGTGTGAGCGGCCCGAGGCTGCTGCGTCCCGCCGAACCGGCGGAGATCGCCGATGCGATCGTCGCGCTGATCGCCGAGCCGAAGTCCAAGGTCCGAGTCACCGCGGTGGCCGGATTCCTCTCGCAGCTGGTGAATCTGCTGCCCGAGCCGGTGGCCGATGGGCTGGCGAGGGCGCTGGGTTCGAGCAATGCGTTCCTCGACGATGTGGATGTGGCCAAGCGCCAGGCCTACGAGGATCGGGCACGCAGCCTCTGAGCGAGGCGAAGCAGGCGCGGTGGTCGTGTCATCGACCACGGCGCCTGCGCACGTTCGGGCACCCGCGCGGCGGCGGTCTCCGCGTAGTCCGAACGAGACGGCAAACACAATTGTGACCAACATCACTCGATACCCCCGTAAAAGCACCGCTCCCGTTGCGGGCCGGTTTCTCGACTGTGACCGGCCACACTTCAGCACCCCTTCGATACGCCCCCCGAACCCGCCCTGCGGCACATCATTGCTGGTCATACGCCCAGTTAACTCGCCAACGGCAGCGCAGGTCGCGAGTGCCGGAGATTCGCGGAGTCGATGATGCAAATGACCATGACAAGCCATATGCTGTCTCTAACAAACCTGCCGACTGTTTCGGCTGCCATATCCAGACTTTCTGGCCTTAATAGGCTGGAAATTCAGGACCGATTCTGATAGCAAGGGGCTATGGACCCGCATTTGCGCGACCTGCGGTATTTCGTCGCCGTCGCTGAGGAACTGCACTTCACCAACGCCGCTCAGCGGCTGCACATCGCTCAACCCACCCTGTCGCGTCAGATTCGTCAGTTGGAACGCCAGCTCGACGTGGTCCTGTTCGACCGCAACCAGCGCAGTGTCGCGCTGACCGTCGCGGGTAAGGAGTTGCTCGAAGGCGCCCGCAAGATCCTGGAGCTGTGGGAGGTCACCAACGTCTCCCTGCAGGAGGCGGGTGAAGTGCTGCGCGTCGGCATCCAGTCCGCACTCGGCCGCGGGCTGCTCAACGATCTGGAGAGCGCGAGCGGGCACCGCCTCGCGCTACACGCCGCCTCCTGGACCGACCCGTCCAGCGGTCTGGCCGGTCGGCAGGCCGACCTCGCCCTGGTCTGGCTGCCGCTACCCGATCCGAACCGGTACCGCTGGCAGGTGCTGCGCACCGAACCGCGCTGGGTGCTGCTGCCGGAGAACCACCCGCTGGCCGAGAACGAGACCATCGACTTCGCCGATCTGCTGGACGAGCCGTTCATCGCATTGCCCACCGAGGCCGGTGCGGTGCGCGACTTCTGGCTCGGCAACGATGCCCGCAACGGCCGTCAGCCCAAGATCGGCGCCGAGGCGGCGACCCCGGAGGACAAGCTGGAGGCCGTGAGCCTTGGCCTCGGCGTCTGCCTGCTGGCCGAGAACAATGTGCCGATGTACCGCTGGCCCGGTCTGACCGCCCGCCCGCTCGCCGGCCTCGCCCCGTGCGAGCTGGCCGTGGCCTGGCGCGCCGACGACAACCGACCCACCATCCTCGAATTCGCCGCGCGCGCGGTAGAGGGCGGTTTCGCAGTGCAGCATCAGGCTCTGTCCGCTTAGCCGCGCCTGCGGCGCGACCGTTCGCGGCCCCCTGCTGTCTCAGGCCGCAAACGGTCGCTCGCAAGACTCGCTTCGCGGTGGTCACTGCCGGGCGTCCGGCACATGAGGTACACACGCCGAATTGGCGAATCCCGTGCCCGCCGCACATGCGCTTCGACGGTTCGGACGCCAGACGGGCCCGAACGGGTCATCCCTAAGACTCGCTCCGTCGTGGTCGGTGATGGCGGAGCGTTCGGCACCCGGTGTATTCGTGTCGGACGGGTGAGTCCGGTGCCTGCCGTATGCGCTTCGACGACTCGGACACGAGACGGGCCGCGAACGGGTCACCCCTAAGACTCGCTCCGTCGTGGTCGGTGATGGCGGAGCGTTCGGCACCTGATGCGCGCGTGTCGAGACTCGCGACTTCATCGCGTGCGTTTCGACGGCTCGGCTGTGTTCGATGGTCGCGCCTGCGGCGCGGACGCGAGACGGGCCGAACGTCGCTCGTAAGACTCGCTTCGCGGTGGTCCGTAGGACACTCCGTGGCGTTAGGTCCGAATGGTTCGCTGCCAGGGATGGCTGGCTTCCAGTTGCGCCGCGAGGCGCAACAGGGTCGATTCACTACCGGGCGGGCCGGCGAGTTGGGCGGCGACCGGTGTTCCGGATCCCGGGTGCATGCCCATCGGGATCGATGCGGCGGGCCAGCCGACCATATTCCACAACGGCGTGAACGGTGAATACCGCACACTGACAACAACATTCGCGAGCCAACCCAGCCTGTGCCAGGCTCTGGCCCGCGGCGGTGGCGCGGCTAGCGTCGGGGTGATCACTACGTCGTAGCGCTCGACGAATTCCAGCAGTCGCGCCTCCACCCGGTCAACTTGAGCCGGGCGGAACAGCCGCAGGCGCTGGACCAACCGGCCGAGTGCGAGGTGTCGGCGAGTGCGCGGCTGTAAAAGTTCGGGTCGGGCCAGCGTCGCGGCCTCCCGGGCGCAGAATGCCAGCCAGCGCAGGCCCACCGAGATGATCGATTCGCCGTAGGGCAGGGTCGTGGGTTCCACCAGGTGCCCGGCCGCGAGGGCGGCCGAGGTGGCGGTGCGAGCCGCCGCGGCCCAGTGTCGATCGACCCGGAACAACCGTGCGGGCGGCTCGACGGCCAGCCCGATGCGTAGTCGGCCCGGCGGATCCAGATCGGCTAGGTCCGGGCGTGCGGCCAGCACCGATAGCGTGAGCGCCGCATCAGCGACCGTCGTTGCAAGTACACCGTTTTCAACCATTCCCGACCAGGAATCGGCGCCGACCTCGATGGGCACGATATGCCGCCCTGGCTTGATCCCGAACACCCCACAGCAGGCCGCGGGTATGCGCACCGAACCGAGCCCGTCATTGGCCTGTGCCACCGGTACCAGCCCGGCCGCGACCGCGGCGGCCGATCCGCCCGACGATCCGCCGGTGCTGCGCGCAGAATTCCACGGGTTGCGGCTGATGCGGCCCTCACTCTCAGTGGTTGCCCACAGCCCCAACTCCGATACCGCGGTCAGCCCTACCACCACGGCACCAGCGGCCCGCAGTCGGCGCACCACCGGATGGTCGGCGGCGGCCGGACGGGTATCGGTGGCCGCGGAACCGACCAGTGTCGACTCACCTTCGACCGCAATGTTGTGTTCGATCGCGATGGGGACGCCCGCCAATGGCAGCACGTCCAGATCGGTACGCTGTTCGAGCGCGAGCGCCTCGGCCCGCGCCTTGGCGGAGCGAACGACAGTGAACGCATTCGTGTTTCGATTCTCGGCGGCGATCAGATCCAAGGCGGCATCGACGGTTTCGGTGGGCGTCAGCGAGCCATCGCGCACACTCGCCGCGATTGCCACCGCCGGGCCGCGTGACAGGCCGGATTCGCGTGGCATGCTGGAATCCATCGAAGCATGTACGGTGTCGGTCTCGCCCACCGCGACCTCACGGGCGGTCTGCCCCTCCGGGGCTGCTACCTCCGGAGCAGTCGAATCCGTCGCCGTCGGGTCTGTCGTCGCGACGTCACCCACGGTATTCGATTTACGGCGCTGTTCCCGCGCTGTTCCGCGGTCGCGCTCCGCCACTTCGGCGGCCGTCGCACGCGCCGCAGTCCCTGAATTGCGACGCTCCCGGGACGCCTCGTGGTCACGCTCCGCTACCGCCTCAGCGCCCGTCGCTCGCGCCGCAGTCCCTGAATTGCGACGCTCCCGAGGCGCCTCGTGGTCACGCTCCGCTACCGCCTCAGCGCCCGTCGCTCGCGCCGCTGTGTTGTTCATGTGCTGGTTCTCCCCCATCGCATGGTTGTCGAATTCGGGTGATCCACTGTTGTGGCGCAAGTTATCATTTCGATTACTGCTCGGGGGACGATGTCGTCGGGTGTGGCGGAAATTCACGGGCACATCCACCGAACGGCCACTGCGGATACTCGAGATCCGCTCAGCAGGTAGGTCCGAAAATGAGTGCTGATCCGGAAAATACGCACCGATCAGGTATCCAGGCCGATCCGACCAGAGACTGGGGCGGACCGATGTCGCACAACGAGAACGATGTGGTCGGGGCCTTCTCGACCGCATGGGAATCGGCGCGTCGACCACCGGATATCGCCGACTTTCTTCCAGATGCCGAATCCCTGCGCCGGGCGGCCCTGATCGAATTGATCCGCGTCGACCTGCGACATCGGTGGGTCCGGCGGGCCGAGGCGCCGACGCCGCGTAAGCGGCTATTCGACTACTGCGCCGAGTTTCCGGAACTCGAACCGGGCAGCATTCCGGCCGGTTTGGTGTACGAAGAGTTCGTCATCCGCAGACACAGCGGTGAACGTGTCGATCCGAAGGATTGTCTGCAGGAATATCCGGAACAAGCGGCGGAATTGCGCGCGCTGCTCAATGCCGACGATGTCGACCAGAGCACCCGCCGGGCTTCGCTCGAGGATTCGGTGCTGACCGAGTTCGCCAATACGCGGGCGGCGGCCGAACTGAGCCGAACCGTGCAGTCCGATCAAACCGTCGGGCTGAACCGAACCCAGGGTTTCGTTCGTATTACTGATGTGACTCGAGCCACCGCCGATCCGGTAGAGACGGCGACCGTCATTCCGACCACGATCGGAACCGGTCCGGGGCAATTCACTGCGCTCGACCGCATCGAGATCGGCCAGTCCATCGACGATTTCGACCTGCTCACCGGCCTCGGCAGCGGTGCCTTCGCCCGAGTATTCCTGGCCAGACAGCGATCACTGCAGCGATTGGTCGCGGTGAAAATCTCCGCCGACCACGGCACCGAACCGCAGACCCTGGCCCAACTCGACCACGACTACATCGTGCGCGTCTTCGATCAGCGGCTGCTCGGCTCGGATGAAGCCCGCGATCCGGCCATGCGCCGCCTCCGGCTGCTGTACATGCAGTTCCTGCCCGGCGGCACCCTGCTCGGGGCGCTGCGCTGGGTGCGCGCGACCCCGCCCGCCGAACGCAGCGGACAACTGCTGCTCGACGCGGTCGATGCGGCCATGGAGGAGAAGGGCGAAATCCGCCCGACCGATTCCAGCGTGCGCGCCGAGATCGCCGGACTGAGCTGGCCGGAGACGGTGGCCTGGCTGGGCCGCAGATTGGCCGAAGCGCTGGAATACGCCTCCGCGCACGGCGTGCTGCACCGCGATGTGAAACCGGCCAATATCCTGCTCACCGCCGAGGCGGTGCCGAAACTGGCCGATTTCAATATCAGCTTCAGCCGCAATGTGGCGGGCACCAGCCCGGTGGCCTATTTCGGCGGGTCGCTGGCGTATATGTCGCCCGAACAGCTGGAGGCCTGCCATCCCGGCCGCGATCGCTCGGCCGAGGATCTGGACACCCGTTCGGATATCTACTCGCTCGGTGTGGTGCTGTGGGAACTGCTCACCGGTGCGAAACCGTTCGACGATTCCACCGCGAGCGCGACCGACCACGGCGACGATACCGCGCTGGAGGGCATGCTGGAACGCCGTACCGCAGGGGTCGATGACGTTACGCTGCAACGAGTTCCGGCGAACTGTCCGGCAGCGCTGCAGCGAGTCCTGCTGACCTGCCTGGAAGCGGATCGGACGCGGCGCTGGGCCAATGGCGCGGTGCTTGCCAAGCAGTTCGACGTGTGCTTGGACGCCAGGGCCCGGGATCTGGTCGATCCGCCGCCCGGCAGTTGGCGGCTGCGGCTGCGCTGGTGGCGACTGGTAATCATCTCGCTGGCCATCGGCATCCCGAATATCCTCGCCTCGGCGTACAACATCCAGCACAACCAGCATCTGATCGTGGACCGGTTACCCGAGGATGCCGGCCGCACCTTCGTGATCATCACCACCGTGGTGAACGGAATCTTCTTCCCACTCGGCGCGATATTGATCCTCTACATGTCCCGAAGAATGCTCATTGTGCCGCACGGGCTGCGCCGCCACCGCCGCTACGACGCGGCGACGTTGCGGCTGGCCAGGGCGGATTCCCTGCTGTTCGGAGATCGAGCGGTCATGGTGGTCTTCTCGCTGTGGGTGCTCGCCGGCTTCACCTTCCCGATCGCGCTGCAACTGGCGGCCGGGGATGTACCGGCACGCGCGGTGGTGCATTTCCTCACCTCGATCGTGGTGTGCGGTGCGATCGCGGTGGCGTATCCGTTCTTCCTGGTGTGCTTCTACATGGTCCGCTGCATCTATCCGATCTTCCTGCGGCACGGCGAGATCAGCACCGAGGACGCGGTCTGGTTGCGCGGTCTGGACCGCCGCGCCAACGGATATCTGGCGATCGCGGCTTCGGTGCCGCTGCTCGCGGTGGCCGGGGTGACGTTCCTGCCGCCCGAGGATATTCCGAGGGTGATCGGCGCGGTGCGCGTGCTCTGCGTCGGCGGCATCATCGCGTTCATCGGCTCCTACCTGCTCTTCCGGGCACTGGAAGCTGATCTGCGCGCACTGGAGCGGGTGGTGGCGCCAGTGGATTCCTTTGACCGCGAACGGGTTTCGTCGGAGCAGCAGCACGGCGAACGCGCCGTACCGGAGCCGCGATCGTGACAACCGCCGATTTCGCGGACCGAGGCGAGACCGACCCCATAACGAGATTCACCGAAGCTTGGCAGCGCTGCCTGCGTGGCGATCGCAACGATCCGCCCCCGATCGCGGAGTACATCCCCGACGGCACCCAGGTGCGCTTGGCGGTGCTCACCGATCTGGTCCGCATCGATCTGCGCCACCGCTGGGACCGGGAGGGGCTCGGCAAGCGCATCGCCGAGTACCGCAAGGAATTTCCCGAGGTCGAGCGCAGTGTGGAACTGGTCGATCTGCTCTGTGAGGAGTTCCTGGCCCGACGCCGGTACGGCCCGCTGGAACTGGCGGATTTCCTCGCCGAATATCCGGAACTGGCGCAGGATATTCGTGCGCGGCTGACCGTCTACGCCGACGAAGACGATACCGCCGCCGATACCGAACGCGCCGCCGCGCTGGTCGCCGGCCTGGCACCGGGCCGTCGAATCGATGACTTCGATCTGCTCACCGATCTCGGCACCGGCACGCTCGGCCGGGTCTTTCTCGCCAGGCAGCGCTCTATGCAACGCCTTGTCGCCGTGCGGCTTTCGACGGGTCGAGTGGCCGGCGGGCACAGCATGGCGCAGTTGGACCATCCACATCTGGTGCGCGTTTTCGATCAGCGTCTGATCACCGCCGCACCGTCCACCGCACCGGAGGCCCCCGCATCGACCCGGCTGGTCTACATGCAGTACCTGCCCGGCGGCACGGCGGCCGGGGTGCTCGCCGAGCGGCGGCGCGGTCCGGAATCCGCAGGCGGCGCCCTGCTGTTGCGTGCCGTCGATGGCGCCATGGAGGCCAGGGGCGAGATCCGGCCGTCGGATTCGAGTGTGCGCGCCGAAATCGCCGCACTCAGCTGGCCGGAGACGGTGGCCTGGATCGGCAGGCGGCTGGCCGACGCGCTCAATTACGCCGAACAGCAGGGCGTACTGCATCGCGATATCAAACCGGCGAATGTGCTGTTCACCGCGGAGGGCATTCCCAAGTTCGCCGACTTCGCGGTCCGTGCGGCCGCACCTCGTACGGCGGCGAATCCGCTGGCCGTGGCACCGGATGCGCTGCCGTACCGCTCGCCCGAACAACTCGCCGAACTCCTCTATCCGGCCGCCGCGCCACCTGGCCCGCGCAGCGATATCTACTCCCTCGGCGCACTGCTGTGGGAAATGCTGACCGGCGCGGTGCCGTTCGACGATCCGCCGATGCCCGCCGATCCGGACGCCCGCGCCGAAACCATCGCGACCATGCTGGCGCTGCGCGAGCGCGGCGTCAGCGCGGCGGCACTGCAGCGGCTGCCCGCCGACACCCCGAACGCGCTGCGGCGGGTGCTGCTGGAATGTCTGCGGGCGGATCCACAACGGCGCTGGCGCAATGGCGCCGAACTCGCCGCCCAACTGGATCTGTGCCTCGACGAACGCGCCAGGGAACTGGTCGATCCCGCACCGAACAGCCTGGCGAATCGGGCGCGTGGCTGGCTGGTGCCGATCCTCACGCTGTGTGTCGGCGTGCCGAATGTCCTCGCCAGTATCTACAACATCAACCTGAACAACTCACTGATCATCGATCGGATGACGCCGACCGATCAGGAACGGTTCGCCACGGGCGGCCTGATCACCAATCTCATCGCCTTCCCGCTCGCCGGACTGCTGCTGCTATTCCTCACCCGCCGCCCGCTGACCATCGGATTCCGCCTGGCCCGCGGTCACGAATACTCCCCACGCACCCTGGCCGCGGCGCGACGCGACACGCTACAGATGGGTGATTGGGCGGTTTGGGTGCCGTTCGGCTTCTGGCTGGTCGCAGGGTTCGTCTGGCCATTGGCGCCGGTCCTCTTCGGCGTCGAATTACCGCGCGCAACCTTTCTGCATTTCTTCGCCGCACAGGTGGTGTGCGCCGCGATCGCGCTCGCGTATCCGTTCTTCCCGATCATGGTTTACGCGGTGCGTTCGATTTATCCACAGCTGCTCGTGCGCGGCGGTATCGGTGCCGAGGACGAGGAGCAACTGCGCAAACTCGCGAAACGCGGGAACTTCTATCTGGGCGTCGCCGCATCCGTTCCGCTGCTCGGTGTGGCCAGCGCGACCTTTGTCGAGGCCGCCGATCTGGATTTGGTGATCGTTTCGGTCCGGGTGCTCAGCGTGGGGGGCATCCTGGCATTCGTGCTCACCTATCGTTTGTTCCGGATGCTGGAGGCCGATCTGCTGGCCTTGGCACGCGCGATTCCACAACGGAAGCGATGACCGGCCCGCGGCCGTTCGGACGGCTGGTCAGCCTTTCCCACCTCCACGATCCGGCGACGGCTCCGCTATTTCCCGGTGATCCCGAATTCCGGACCGATATTGTCGCGACCGTCGCGAACGACGGTTATTACCTGCGCTATATCCAGCAGGGCGAGCACACCGGAACCCATTGGGGCGCCCCGATCCACTTCCATGCCGACGGACTGGCCGCGGACGAATTGGATCTCGACGATCTGCTGCTGCCCGCGGTGAAAATCGACGTGCGGGAGCAGTGTGCGCGCGATCGGGATTACGCGATCGACATCGGTGATCTGCGGGAGTGGGAAAGTCGGCACGGGCGGATACCCGATGGGTCGGCGGTGGTGGCCTGGACCGGGTGGGACGAGAAGTGGGGGACGCCGGAATTCATCGGAATCGGCGAAGGTGCCGATCATCAACCGGGATTCGCGGTCGAGACGGTCGAATGGTTATTGCGGACCGGGCGGCTGGGGCGGCGTGGGGCGCTCGGGATCGATACGTTCGGACCAGATCTGGGGACCGACGACACCTATACGGTGTCGAAGCTGCTGTATCGCGAACATCGGATCAGCTTGGAATGTTTGGCCAATCTCGCCGAACTGCCCGCCACCGGCGCCTGGGTATTGGTCGGCGGTGCGCTGTACAGCGGCGGATCCGGTTCGCCCGCAACGATATTCGCGCTGACGCCGCTGCCTCGCCAGGGCGCGGCTCCGGCATAGCCGTTTCACCGCGTTCGCTCATGCCGTGGTCTACGCGCCGCCGTAGACCTTGGGGTCGAGGGTGCCGATATAGGGCAGATCGCGGTAGCGCTCGGCATAGTCGAGGCCGTAGCCGACCACGAATTCGTTCGGAATATCGAAGCCGACATGCGCGACTTCCACGTGGGTGCGTAGCGCGTCCGGCTTGCGCAGCAAGGTGACGACCTCGAGCGAGGCCGGATTGCGGGTGGACAGATTGCGCTTGAGCCAGGACAGCGTGAGACCGGAGTCGATGATGTCCTCGACGATCAGCACATTGCGGCCCGCGATGTCCTTGTCCAGGTCCTTCATGATGCGCACGACACCGGAGGACGAGGTGGACGAGCCGTAGGAGGAGACGGCCATGAATTCCATCTGGGTGGGAATCGGCAGCGCCTTGGCGAGGTCGGTCATGAAGAAGATGGCACCCTTGAGCACGCCGACCAGCAGCAGATCGCCCTCCGGGGCGTCGGCCGGATAACGCTTGGCAATCAGCTCGGCCAGCTCCTGGGTTTTGGCCGCGATCTGTTCCTCGGTGATCAGCACCGACGCGATATCGCCCTCGTACACGTCAGTTGGTTTCCCTTCCCTGGTGTCTCCCCGGCCGATCCATTATGTGTCATCGGCTCCCGTGCAGACGCAAAGTCAGCCTGCCATGTTCGCGCGTGGCGACCAACCTGCGCCCCGGCTGTCCACCACCCACCGCGACACCGCCCTGCCCGCGCCACGCGGTAATCAATTCGTCAACCGCCTGTAAATGCTTGTTGGTCAGGGCTTTAGCACCACCCGCCAGCAACCATGCACGGATTGCGCGGCGACGCAAGGCGGCGGGGGCAGTGGCGAGGGTCTCGATCACGAGAGTTCGGTCATCACTCGCGGCGCGCAGTAGTTCATCGGCCAGCGCATCCAATACCGCACCGTCATCGCGTAACTGCTCGGCCGTGCGCGCCAGCGCCCCCGCGACCCCGCCCCCGAGCACCTCCTCCAGCAGCGGCAGCACCTCATTGCGCAACCGCACCCTGGTGAATTCCGCCGCCGAATTGTGCGGATCTTCGAACGGCGTCAACCCGATATCGGCACACAACTGCCTGGTCACCGTCCGCCGCACCGCCAAGAGCGGCCGCCCCCAGGGGGCCACGAACGCCGCCATCCCCTGAATCGACCGCCCACCCGACCCCCGCCCCAACCCCAACAACACGGTCTCGGCCTGATCATCGAGCGTGTGCCCGAGTAGCACCGGCAACCCACCCCGCGCCCCGTCGAGCGCCGCGTACCGAGCCGCCCGCGCCGCCGCCTCCATCCCGCCGTCCCCACCGACCTCGACCGCCAGCACATGCGCCGACCGACACCCGAGCGCCAATGCCGCGGCCGCCGCCGCGGCCGCCACCTTGTCCGATCCCTTTTGCAACTGATGATCGACAACCAGCGCGTCGACCCGACCCGCCTCCACTACGGCGGCAGCCGTCAATGCCAACGAATCCGCACCCCCGGACAACGCGACCGCCACCGCGCTCGGCGCGTCCGTCGCATAATCGGCCAACCACCCCCGCACCGCCCGCCGTACCTCGAGTACCGCCTCGGTCTCGGGCAGCCGCCGAGCGTTTCCGGGCATCGCTCCCGCCGTACGGCTCATATTCCGGAGACTACCGAGTCGACCAGGGCCAGCGCGCGGGCCGCGGACGCGAACCGGCACCTGCCCTGCCTCGGCTCATGCCATGCCCACCTGCTGTCGCTCGGGTTCGATGACCGTGACGACGCGCTTTCGGTCTCGCGGTACGGCTGACCGATGTATTCGGTGGCCAACTGGTCGACGATCGGCCAGGCCGCGTCGTCGCCGAGCCATTCGATGACGCGGCCGCGCACGACGGATGTGTTCGCCATGCGTGCCACCCAGACCGGAAGCGCCGTCGAGCAGGACGCTGGCAAGGTGGGCGATCGAGGTGCCGTCGAGTACGCGGCGGATAACTCGCGAACTACCCGAGGACGCGGGTGATCCAGCGTTGCGGATCTTCGATTTCCGCTGGAAGTGGCAAGGTTTCGGGGTTGGTCCAGATGGTGTTGAACTGGGTCATGCCGACCTGGGCTACCACGGCGTCCACGAATTTCTTGCCACGGACGTATTGGGCAACCTTGGCGTCGACACCGAGGAGGGCGCGCAGGAGGCGTTGAAGGGGGTTGGTCGGGCGCTTGCGGCGTTTGTCGAAGGCGCTACGGATCTGTTCGACGGTCGGGATGACGGCGGGGCCGACAGCATCCATGACGTGGTCGGCATGGCCTTCCAAGAGCGTGCCGAGCATCAGCAGGCGGTCCAGAGCCTCACGTTGCGGTGGCGCCTGGGTGGCGCGCAACAGACCCACGACGCCGCGGGAATTCGGGTCCTCGGGGCCGGTGCCGCGGCGACGGTCGCGCACCTCTGCGACTAGACGGGCGAGCATATCGGCGAGCGGTTCGTCGCCGACCTCGCCCAGCACGTCGACATTGGCGCGCATGTAGTCGGCCAGCCATGGCGCGGAGGAGAACTGCACGCGGTGGGTCACCTCGTGCAGGCACACCCAGAATCGGAAGTCGGTCGGCGAGACGCCGAGTGCGCGCTCGACGGCCATGATGTTCGGCGCGACCAGCAGCAACGTCCCGTCGGGGCCGGTGAACGGGTCGTACTGGCCGAGGATCGCGGTGGACAGGAACGCCAGCATCGCGCCCGCCTGCACACCCGCGGGCTTTCCGGCAAGCAGGCCTTTATCCGGTGCCTGCCCGGTGCCGGTCAACTGGGACATGGAATCGGCGGCCGCGTTGATCCAGCCGGGCCGGTCGACGACCCGTGCCGAAGGCACCGGCTGGTCGTCGAGCAGTCCGCTCACCTCGCGGACCGGCCCCTCCGCCCGCACCGACGCCTCGGCCAACTCGCTGACCACCTGTTCGGCCGAATACCGCGAGGTCCGCGGCCCGGACGGCACCAGCGCGGAACCGGTGCGCGCGGCAAGGTGCCAATCGACGGCACCGGAAAATCCGGAGCGTCGCCGCTCGGCCGCAGCGTCCGCACCCGAATTCACAGCGGGCACGGCGCCCGATTCATCAATGCCTTCGAACATGGTCAACCACCCGTCACGAGCATCCACAGTTGCGCAGCGTGCCGGCGATGGCGTCCAATGCGGGTCGACTCAGCTCCGGTGGCCGATCGTTCGACATCAGTGCGAAGGTCAATACCCGCCCGTCGCTGTCCAGCACATAACCGACCAACGTGCTCGCCACCGACAGAGTTCCGGTCTTGGCCCGCACCCATCCGGCGCCGCCCCGGTTCTGCGTGACATAACGGCTGCTCAGCGACCCTGTCGCACCCCCGACCGGCAGATCGTCGAGCAATGGCGCGAGGGTGGTCGCAATGCGGTCGGTTTCCGGTTTGGCCTTGGTATTGCTCGGCTGCACGGCATTGGCCCCGTTCGGCTTGGCCGCGGTCGCGATGATCTTGTCGAGTAGCCGGGCGGGTACCCGGTCCTCGGTCGACAGGCCGCTGTTATCGCGCATCGAAAGTCCGGTGAGGTCGAATCCGCCCTTGCCCAGCGCGGTTTCGAGGGCGGAGACGGCCCCGGTGAACGATGCCTCGTTACCGGATGCGATCGCGATCTCGCGGCCGATGGCCTCGGCGAGGACATTGTCGGAGTGGACCATGGTGTCGCGCAGCCGGTCCCGCAGCGGCGCGGATTGCACGCTCGCCACCTCGGCGGCATCGGCGGCGGCATTGCCGATCCGCACCTTGGCGGGATCGAGTCCGAGGTCGATGGCCAGGCGCTGTCCGGCGACCAGCGCCGGAGTGGGAGTACGCGGCGAGTACTCCACCAGCGGGTCGAGGCGACCGCCGTCGAGCATCACCGGATCCATCGGTGCGATGGAGCCCTCACCGATATCGACCGGATCCCAGCCGGGCGCCATCGGCGGGCCGGAATACGCGGAGGTGTCGACCACGATGGTGTCGACGGGATGACCGGAGGCCTTGATCTGCGACACCAGATCCGACAGGCGCGGCCCATTCGGGTAATACCCCTTGCCATCGGGCTGCGCGGTCAGCGTCGGATCGCCACCGCCGACCAGCACCAGTTCATTGGGCACCGATCCGGTGACGACACGGGTGGTCACGCGATGATCCGCGGGCAGGGTGAGCAGGGCGGCGGCGGTGGTGAGGATCTTGGCGGTCGACGATGGAATCATCGGCTTATCGGATTCGGCGCTCCACAGCACGGTCGTGGAGTCCGCATCGGTGACCTCACCGGCGAACGCACCGAGGTCGGGATTGGCGACCACCTGTGCGAGCGCGGCGGCGATACCGGCGGGAGTCGGCGCGGACGCATTCGAGGGCGCGGGCTCGACCTGCGGAGACGGTTCGACCGGGTCGGGCGGTGCGGCAATGGTGAGCCCACCGTGCCGGAATTCCTCGGTCCACGGCTTCAGTGCGATCACTACGCCGGCCCCAGCACCTATCAGCAAGGCCAGCGTGAACGCGACGCCGATCCAGATATTGCGGCGCCGCTTCGTGGCCAAGCCACCGATTTTCCTGCTGCTGCCACCCACCACGTGCCCGCCGTCTCTCCGTCTCGTATCGCCCGACCGTCGCACTGTCGCCAGGTCCACCCACCTACCGCACCCACGTGCCCGCGGACCACACTATCCTCGTTCGGGCACCGTTCCCCCCGAACACCTGTCGAGTCGGCGTTCCGACGACCACAACACGACAGTCCCACAGACGCATCAGTAAGGAGATGGCGTGGAGTTCGACGTCACCATCGAGATCCCCAAGGGTTCTCGGAACAAGTACGAGGTCGATCACGAGACCGGTCGGGTCCGGCTCGACCGCTTCCTCTACACGTCCATGGTCTACCCGGCCGACTACGGCTACATCGAGAACACCCTCGGCGAGGACGGCGACCCGCTGGACGCACTGGTCCTGCTGCCCGAGCCGGTATTTCCGGGCTGCCTGATCGAGGTGCGTCCGGTCGCGATGTACAAGATGGTCGACGAGGCCGGCGGCGACGACAAGGTGTTGTGCGTGCCCGCGGGCGACAAGCGCTGGGACCACATCCAGGATCTGGCCGACGTACCGGAATTCGAACTGGCCGCGATCAAGCACTTCTTCGAGCACTACAAGGACCTGGAGCCGGGCAAGTACGTCAAGGGCTCGGAGTGGGTCGGCCGCGCCGAGGCCGAGGCCGAGGTGGAGGCCTCGCTCAAGCGCCTGCAGGAGAACGGCGGCCACTGAGTTCTGTCGGCTGATTCGGCTACCGGATCCATAACGAAGGACGGGAAGTCCAGTGCGTTCGGACTTCCCGCTTTCGTATTCAATTATGGTGCGGTGCTGCCGATTTCGGCTATCAGTGGATCGGTCAGTAGTAGAGGCAGAGGCGGAATCGGTGTCATTCCAGCCGACCGTATCGCGAGACGATTCCCGCACTCGCCGAACACCCGTGAAACGGGTCGCGCCCAGCCCTGGCAAACTCCTGGGCCGGGAGCGATTCGCTCCGGATAGGTTCCGCCAGACCTCGGTCCGGCACCGTTGCGGGATAACGGCCAGGTCGGCCCGAGGCCCGGAAATGCGCGGCGGCGGTCGAACCGGATCAGGCGGATTCGGTCGGCTTCGGTCCGGCACCGTTCGTCGAGCTGCCGGCACCGCTCGCGGAACTCACCACGGCATCCACCGTGTCCTCGGACGGATTCGAGGTTTCGCCACCCGCGATCGACAATCCGGTGCGCTCGAGCACATCCGGTCCGCCACCATTGGTGGTCGCCTCACCCTTGGCCGCCTCGATGCCGCCGACCGTCCGCAGCGGCACTTCCTTCCAGAACACCACCAGGATCAACGCGAGCAGGGCCATTCCGGTCACCGACAGGAATACCGTCGACATGGACTCCGCGAAACCGACCTTGAACGGCCGCGCCAGCTCCGGGCTCAACTGCTGCACGATCGAGCTGTCCTTCAGCACCCCACCGGCTGCCGAAGTATCTTGCGCGAGTAGACCTTTCGCGAGTGCGGCATCGGCGGGATTGCTGCTCTGGGCGGCCTCGACCACAGCGTGCTGGAATGCCGGATCGGTGGCCGCGGACCTCATCTCGGTGGAGATATTCGGCGTCAGCTGCGCGAACAGAATCGACAGGAATACCGCGACACCCATCGTGCCGCCGATCTGCCGGAAGAAGGTGGCCGCGGCGGTGGAGACGCCCATATCCTTGGGCGGCAACGCATTCTGCACCGCTATGGTGAGCGGCTGCATGAGATTGCCGAGGCCGAATCCGGTGCAGGCCATGAAGATCATCGCGAGCCACAGTGGGCTGTCGGCATTCACGAAGTGCAGCAGGAACAGCCCAAGCGTCAACATGGTCGCGCCGATGAGCGGGAAGATCCGATAGCGACCGGTACGCGAGATCAGCTGGCCGGATACGACCGAGCCGGTCATCATGCCGAGCACCATCGGCAGCATCTGCAGACCCGCCAGCGTCGGACTCGAACCGCGCACCACCTGCAGGTACTGCGGCAGCAGGGAAATTCCGCCGAACATCGCCGAGCCCACCACGACCGAGATCACCACGCCGAGCGCGAAGGTCTTGTTGGCGAACATCCGCAGCGGGATCAGCGCCTTGTCCTTCATTGCCTTCTCGACCAGCACGAATCCGAGGATCCCGAGCACGCCGATCACATAGCAGAGGATGGATTGTCCACTGCCCCAACCCCATTCGCGTCCCTGCTCGGCGACGATGAGCAGTGGCACCAACCCGATCGCGAGCACCAGCACGCCCCACCAGTCGACCCGATCGGTGGAATGCGGCCGCTTCGGCAACCTCAGCACCTTGGAGACGACGCCGAGCGCGATCAGGCCGATCGGCACATTCACCAGGAAGACCCAGCGCCAGCCGCTGACCCCGAGGATGCTGTCCTGTCCGGCGAATACGCCGCCGAGCACTGGGCCGATCACGCTGGAGGTGCCGAATACCGCGAGGAAGTAGCCCTGGTACTTGGCCCGTTCACGCGGGCTGACGATATCGCCGAGGATGGTCAGCGCCAGCGACATCAGGCCACCCGCACCGAGTCCCTGGAATGCGCGGAACGCCGCGAGTTCGTACATCGACTGCGCCATCGTGCACAGCAGCGAACCGACGACGAAGATCGAGATCGCCGCCATGAAGAAGGGCTTGCGGCCGAACATATCGGACAACTTGCCGTACAGCGGCGTCGCGAGCGTCGCGGTGATGAGGTAGGCGGTGGTCGCCCAGGCCTGCATCGAATAGCCGTCGAGATCGTCGGCGATGGTGCGGATCGCGGTGGAGACGATCGTCTGGTCCAATGCCGCGAGCAGCATGCCGAGCAGCAGACCGCTCATGATGGTCAGGATCTGTCTATGGGTGAAGCCGGTGGGTTCTGCCACCGCGGCCGGTGCGGTCACGAATCGTTCTCCGTCTCGAATACATACAGGTTCTGGTCGTTGCGGAGGGCCGCGATCATGGCGGGCTTGGCCCGCTCGTAGTCGTCCACGAACTGCCGCAGCAGTCGGGCGAATACGGCCCGGTCCTGCGGCGTCCACGCCGCCATCACCCGGGTCAGGTTCTCGTGCCTGCGCCTGCGGATCCGCTCGGCGGTCTCGCGACCCCGCTCGGTGACGACCAGCACGGTGGCGCGGCCGTCGTTGCGATCGGCCTGCCGTTCCACCAGATGTCGGTCGACGAGGTGGGCGATATGCCGACTGACCGTCGAGGCATCCGAATTCACCGCCTCGGCGAGTTCGCCCGAGCGCATCGGGCCGTCGCACAGCAGCCGGAACAGAATGGCGAAGGCGGCGGGATCCACGCCATCTCTGGTGCGCAGCTGCGCCGCGGTCCGTTCGCGGATGCGCTGCAGTTTGGTGAGCTGAATCGCGATCGCCTCGACCGACAGCTCGTCCTCATCCACTCGACTCACCTTTACTTGCATCAATCAATTAGTTGCGTGATACAAGTATGTCCGCAGGCCAACGGCTGGGGCAAGCGATTAAAGAGCCTTTACCGGCCCTTGAACTCCGGGGCTCGCTTCTCGAATACCGACTGGATGGCCTCGGTCAGATCCTCGGACGGCAGGAATGCGGAATTCCACGCGGAGACATAGCGCAGCCCGGCGGCCACCTGATCCTTGGTGCGCTGCTCGAGCACATCCTTCGCGCCCTGCACCACCAGCGGCGGATTCGCGGCGATCTCGCGCGCAATGGCGTGCGCCGCGTCCAGTACCGCCTCCTGATCGGCGAATACGTCGTTGACCAGGCCGATCTTCTCGGCGCGCGCCGCATCGATGTCCTTGCCGGTGTAGGCGAGTTCGCGCAATTGCCCCTCGCCGATAATGCCGGGGAGCCGGTGCAGCGATCCGATATCGGCGACAATCGCGACCTTCGCCTCGCGCAGACTGAACTTCGCGTCCGCACTCGCGTAGCGAATATCGGCCGCGGCGATGAGGTCCAGCCCGCCGCCGATGCACCAGCCGGAGACCGCGGCGACGACCGGCTTGCGACAATCGGCCACCGCGGTCACCGCGGCCTGCATCCGGCGCACCTCATAGAGGAAGTCGGTGCGCGGCGCCGCCAGCGCCTTATCCGCCATCAGCGGACCGAAGGTCCCGGCCATCGCGGGCAGGTCGAGTCCGTAGGAAAAATGCTTCCCGGAACCGGTGAGCACAATGGCGCGCACCTCCGGATCGGCGTCCAGCCCGCGGAAGATCTCCGGCAGCTCCCGCCAGAAGTCCGGACCCATGGCGTTGCCCTTGCCGGGGCCGGTCAGGGTGACCTGCGCGATGTGATCCTTGGTTTCAACGGTGAAGGCCTGCCAATCAGTCATTCGTTCAGCGTAAAGCAGGTGTGAGCAGGCCAGTCGTCCAGTCCGTCCCCCGTGTAAATGCTGTGCAAAATTGCCGCCACGCACTGGTTCCGACGTCGACATCGGCCGCATCATGGTCGAGTCGGCAAACTCGCATCATCCGGCTTGGAGGCCATCATGTTGATGCATCAAGGAATAGGGCTGGACCGCTTCAACGCGATGGCGCCCGCCCGCGCCGTCCACGCACTGTTCGAAGTCTGCTGCAATGTCACCTGGGCGGCCACACTCGCCGATGCCCGCCCCTATCCGGATCGAGATGCGCTGCTGGCCAAGGCAGATGTCGAGTTGCTCGCACTTTCCCAATCCGATCTCGATCGCGCCTTCGATTCGGTTGTGCACGAACGGGTCGCGCAGCGCAGCGTGACCGAGCTGGCGCGGATCGTGCACGATCGGATCGACCGGCTGCTCGGCCCCGCCGAGGGCTACCCCGAATACTGATCGGCCCGAATACTTATCGACGAACTCGACCGGCGTACGGCCCGCAATCGCTCTACTCTGGATCCATGCGCAGGTCGCTTCCACCAGTCGCATGCCGGGTCGCAGATACCCTGATCGCGCGCGGCCACCACGGTGTCATCGTCACTCAGTCCGCCCCCACGCCCACCGCCGCCGATGCCGCACGGGCACTCGGTGTCGATGTGGGCGCCATTACGAAATCACTGGTCTTCCTCCTGGACGACGATCCGGTGCTGCTGCTGGTCTCCGGCGCACACCAGGTCGACCTCGGGCGCACCGGCGAACGACTCGAAGGCAAGCTCACCCGCGCACCCGCCGACATGGTCCAGGAGGTGACCGGTCAGCCCATCGGCGGCATCGCACCGGTCGGCCATCCCACCAACCTGCCGACCTGGGTGGACAATGCACTGGCCACGCACCGGGAGGTATGGGCCGCGGGCGGCCATCCGAATACCGTGTTCCGCACCTCGTTTCGCGAACTGGTGCGCATTACCGCCGGGCTGCCGATCGACGTGGACTGAACGCCGCACGGGAACCGAGCGTAGTTTCGTCATGTGACTGATGCTCAACCCCCCGCGACGGACATCCAGATTCCCGATGATCTGAGCGGTATCACCGCCGAGCTGTATCGCTCCTCCATGCGGCACTATCCGGCGGGCGTCACCGTTGTCACTCTGGGCTCCGCGAACGGTCCGGTCGGCTTCACCGCAACCTCCTTCGCATCGCTGTCGCTGGAGCCCCCGCTGGTCTCCTTCAATATCGCCCACACCTCGTCGAGCCTGACGGCATTGCGGTCGGCCGATTCCGTCGTGATCCACTTCCTCGGCGAACATCAGCACGATCTGGCCAAGCGCTTTGCCCGCACCGCCGACCAACGCTTCAGTGATCGCTCGCTATGGACCACGCTGGACACCGGCGAGCCCGTGCTGCACGGCACCCCCATCTGGATCCGCGCCACCATCCAACAGCTGATCCCCATCGGTGATCACACCTTCGTCGTCGGCCTGGTCACCCGGGTCCACGACAATACCGACGAACAACCCAGTGCCGCACCGCTGCTCTACTACCGCGGCCGCTACTACCGCCCGACCGCGCTCGAAGACTGAGCGCGGCCGGGCGGATTCGCCTGCGCGGCAACAACTGAACGGTCGGTCCGATCAGCCGATCGAGCAGGGTGCGACGCCGTCGATGGAATCGGGGCGGGCGAAGGGACGGGTCTCCGGTGTCGGATTCCACTGGCCGTCGGTGCTGGCGTAATTCCACGACGCACCCTCGGTGGCCAGCGTCGCGACGGCCTCGACCAGCCGATCCACATCGGCGGAGCTGCTGCCGAGGCCGATGCTGGCACGCAGGGCACCGGCGAGACCGAGGCGTGCGAGCAGCGGATGGGCACAGAAACGGCCGTCCCGAATACCGATGCCGTGTTCGGCGGAGAGGTAGGCCGCGACGTGGCCGGGCACGAACCCGTCCAGGGTGAAGGCGACAATGCCTACGGTGTCCGGGCTGTCGTCCCAGATGCGCAGCAGGTTGACGCCCGGAATCGCGGACAGGCCGCTGCGCAGCCGATCGGCGAGCCGTCGCTCATGCGCGGCAAGGGTTTTCGGATCGATCGCACACAGCGCGTCACACGCGGCGGCGAGCGCGGCCGCGCCGAGGACGTTCGGCGAACCACCCTCATGGCGCTGCGGTGCGGACGCCCATTCGGTATCGGCGGTAGTGACCTCGCGAACTGCCCCGCCGCCCGCCAGATACGGTTCGGCGGCATCGAGCCAATCCCGGCGTCCGACAAGCACTCCCGCACCGAATGGTGCGTAGAGCTTGTGTCCGGAGCATGCGAGGTAGTCGATTCCGGTGCCGCGCAGGCTGATCCGACGATGCGGCGCCAGCTGGGCGGCATCGACCAGGATGCGGGCACCACACTGGTGCGCGATGGTGGCCAAACGCTCCAGCGGCAGCACCTCACCGGTCACATTCGACGCGCCGGTGACCGCGAGCAATGCGGCTGGCTTACTGCACAATTCGGCGATCAGCTGGCGAATGGTCTCCTCGACGGTCGCCGCCGCCCGCACCACGCGGCGACCGTGCCGGGTCCACGGCAGGAAGTTCGCATGATGTTCGATATCGAGCACCACGGTGTCGCCTGGCACGCAGGCGGCGAGCAGATTCAGGGCATCGGTGGTGTTGCGGGTGAACACCACGACCTGATCGTCGGCGGCATCGAGGAAACGGGATACCGAGCCGCGCGCGGCCTCGTAGCACTCGGTGGAGATCCGCGACGCGTAACCGGCACCGCGGTGCACACTCGCGTAGTACGGCAGCAGCTGCTGCACCCGGTCGGTGACCTGCGCCAATGCCGGTGCGCTCGCGGCGTAGTCGAAGTTCGCGTAGGTGGTCGTTCCGCCCTGTACGAGCGGCACCCGGAGGTCGTCGCCGGAAACCCGGGCGAGGGCGGCACCGGGGGACGGCAGTCGGCGGAGCCGACGAGGTGGGTAAACACAGCTCTGATCGGTTGCAGCGGTCATCACAAATCCCATCGGTAATGGGACCCGAAATCTGGTGATCATCCGAGTCCGCGCTTGCCGCACCCGGTCGGGCTGCGGCCCGGTCGTCACCCGGAGCACCCCGCCGCGGAGGAGGGTTGCCGACCAGCTAGCCGGGGCTTGACGCTGGTACTCATGACCTGAACCGAGATTGGCAGATGCCGCCCCGCCCTGTCAACCGGCCCCTTGCTGCATATACATGCAGTCGAATAAATAACCTTGCAATGCCGGGCGCGGTGCGGTCTGATCGATCGGTGACCCTTTCGCTGCTACTCAGCTTTGTCGGCCTGTGCATTCTGCTGTCCATCACGCCCGGCCCGGATTCGTTCCTGGTGCTGCGATTCTCGATCGTGGACGCGCGACCCGGCATTGCGGCGGCGATCGGCTCGGCACTGGGCGGGATCGGGTGGGCGGTGGTGGTCGCGGCGGGCGTCGCCGCCCTGCTGGAACAGTCCGCGACCGCCTACCGAACGCTCAAGGTCGTCGGCGGAATCTATTTGCTGTACTTGGGAATTCGGGCGCTGATCGAGCACCGCAAGCAGCGCGGGACGGGCACCGCGGCGACGTCCGGCAGGTCGGACGCACCGGCGCCGACCTCGATTCGCTCGGCATTCGCCGCGGGCCTGGTGTCGTGCATGTTCAACCCGAAGGTCGGACTGTTCTATCTGGCGGTGCTGCCGCAATTCCTCACCGAGGTCACCTTCCTGAACACCCTCGCGCTCGGCGCCATCGAGTGCTCCATTGCCGCCGTCGAGATGATCCTGCTCGCCCTGCTGGCGTCACGGGCGGTGGCGATGTTGCGCCGTCCCCGGGTGCGCGATCGGCTCGAGCAGATCAGCGCGGCCATTCTCGCGGCGCTCGGCATCGGCACGGCCGCCTCGGCCGCGTAATCCCATGCGGCCCGGCCGGTCGCCACCGGCCGGCGCACAGCGTCACAGGTTCGGTTGAATCTCTCTGCGCCACAGCAATAGTGACGCGGCCAGTGAGATGACCGACGCGGCGGTGAGCCACCAGAACGCCTGCCGGAATCCGGCATCCACCGGCAGTCCGGCATCGGCCGCGCGATACAGCACCACCGCGAGCAAAGCCGCTCCGATCGACCCGCCGACCCGCTGCAGAATATTCACGAACGACGCCGCATCCGGCATCTGATCCGGCCGCACCGAGGCGTAGGCCGCGGCCACGATCGGCACGCCGGTCAATCCGGTTGCCACGCCTCGGATCAACAGAAGTACCTGTACGACAACAGGATTCATCGATGCGTCACCGAGTGCGAACGGCACGGTGACCGCGACTGTCACCGCACTGCCGACCACCGCGACCACGCCCCCGCCGTATCGATCGGTCAACCGGCCACCGACGGGCAGTGCGATGATGCCACCGATTCCGAAGGACATGAGCAGCAAACCGGTCGCAATGATTCCGTCCCGATGCAGCACCTGAAAGTACAACGGCAGCAACAGCATTGCCCCGAACAGCGACGCACCCGCGAAGAGATTCGCCACATTGGCCGTCGCGAACACCGGATGCCGGAACAGTCCGACCTCGAGCAGACTCGTACCGCCGCCGCGCATCGACCGTGCCACGAACAGTCCGAGCGCCAGTACGCCGACCAGCACCGATACCCACACCGTCGGCGCGGAAACGCTACCGCGACTGCCGAATTCACCCAGACCATAGACCAACGCCGAGAGTCCGACCGCGATCAACGCGAATCCGGTGGCGTCGAATCGACCCCCGTTCCCCGTCGCCTCCGCCCGCGGCAACAGTCGACGCGCCAGCACGAACGCCACCAGTCCGAACGGGATATTGATCAGGAACAACCACTCCCAGTCCAGATTCGCCAGCATGACACCGCCGATGGTCGGCCCGATCGCTGGCGCGGCGACCACCGCGATACCGACCACACTCATCACCCGCCCCAGTCGCTGCGGGCCCGCGACCTGACCGAGCAGCGTCTGCCCGGCAGGCACCAATAGCCCGGCGGCCAGACCCTGCGCGATCCGAAATCCGATGAGCCAACCGACATTCGGAGCCAGCGCACACATTCCGGAGGTCACCGTGAACCCGGCGAGCGCGGTCAACCAGACCCGGTCCATGCCGAATTGCCGTCCGAGCCAACCACACAGCGGCAGCGTGACGGCGAGTGCGAGCAGATAGCCGCTCGCGATCCACTGGGCACTGTCCAGTGCCGCACCGAGATCCGCCGCGATGGAGTTCAGCCCGATATTCACCAGCGACGTGTCCAACATGCTCATGACCGCGCCGAAGACCACCACACCGGCCACCCGCCACACCCGCGCGGGAATGGGTTCGAGTGCGAGTGCGGGTGCGGCGACAGCAGTTCGAGTATCCGACATGGATCCTCCGCTATTTGTAGACAACCTAGATTGCGGAGATTATCAACAATCTGGTTTATCAACAATAGATATGATTACCGAATGCCCGCTGACCACATTCACCCCCGCGGCCTGCTCCGCTTCCCGACCTATGCGCTCGGCAAGCTGCACAAGGCCGTACACGCCGAGATGGGCACCTCGTTGCGCGAACACTGGGTGCTGGTCTGCCTCGAGGAGTTCGACGACCTGTCCCAGCAGCAGGTCTCCACCGCGCTCGGCATCGACCGCAGCGAGGTGGTCCGACTGATCGATGGCCTGGAGGACGCCGGATTCGTCATCCGCACCCGCGATGCGACCGACCGGCGCAAATACCGGCTGACCATCACCCAGTCCGGACGCGCCGAGCGCCGCAAGACCGATGAACTCATCGAAGAGGCCGCCGAGCGAGTACTGCACCGACTCGACAAGGAGGAACGACGCACCCTGCACCACCTGGCGCTCAAGGCGCTCGGCGAAGAGGGGTGAGGCGATACCGCAGGTACCGTAGACAGTTGGTCACCGTGGCGTTTGCCCGCTGGTAACCCAGCTGTGAAACAACAACCAGGAAGCGCTAGGCAGGTCTATGAGAGGTGGGCAGGACGTGATGCTGCAGCCGCAGGTCGACACCGCGGCGGGCACGGACCCGACGAACGGGCTCCGCACACCCGCCCCCTTGCTGCGCGGCACATTCGCGCCGCAGGCCAGAACCCTTGTCGACATCCTGAACAGCACCGCGGCGGCGCATCCGGAGGCCCCCGCGATCGATGACGGTGCCGTGGTGCTCAGCTACACCGAATTGCTCGCCGAGATCGACGCTGGAGTCGTGCGCTTGACCGCGGCGGGTGTGCGCCCCGGCGACCGCGTCGGCGTACGCATGCCGTCCGGCACACATGAGCTTTACGTCACTATTCTGGCCATTCTCTTTGCCGGTGCGGCCTACGTCCCGGTGGACGCCGACGATCCGGAGGAACGCGCCCGACTCGTCTTCGGTGAGGCCCGCGTGACCGCGATCGTGACCGCGGCGGGCATCGAACCGACGGTGGCCGCCGCCGAGCGGTACGAACCGACCACCGCGGCGTCGACCGTTCGCCCTATCACCACCGACGATGCCTGGATCATCTTCACTTCCGGATCCACCGGCACCCCGAAAGGCGTTGCGGTCACCCACCGCAATGCCGCCGCCTTCGTCGATGCGGAAGCGCGCCTGTTCCTGCCGGATGCCCCGATCGGTCCGGGCGACCGGGTCCTCGCCGGACTCTCGGTCGCCTTCGACGCTTCCTGCGAGGAAATGTGGCTGGCCTGGCGCAACGGCGCCTGCCTGGTGCCCGCACCGCGCGCCCTGGTCCGCACCGGTGCCGATCTCGGCCCCTGGCTGGTCCGGCGCGAAATCAGCATCGTCTCTACGGTTCCCACCCTTGCCGCGACCTGGCCCGCGGAGGCACTGGACCCGGTCCGGCTGCTGATCTTCGGTGGCGAGGCGGTACCACCCGAGCTCGCCGAACGCCTTGCCGGACAGCCCGCGACGCGGGCGACGAGTCCGGACCAGGACGACACGGAGTCCTGCGACAATTCGGATGCGGATTCCCCGCGCGAGGTCTGGAATACCTACGGCCCCACCGAAGCAACGGTGGTCGCCTGTGCGGCGCTGCTCGACGGCAGTTTCCCGGTCCGGATCGGACTCCCCTTGGACGGCTGGGATCTGGCCGTCGTCGATGCCGCCGGAAACCCGGTGGGCGAGGGCGAATCCGGGGAACTCGTCATCAGCGGTGTCGGCCTGGCCCGTTATCTGGATCCGGCCAAGGACGCCGAAAAATACGCTCCCCTACCGTCGCTCGGCTGGGACCGTGCCTATCGCAGCGGCGATCTGGTCCGCAAGGACAGCGCGGGTCTGGTCTTCCTCGGCCGCGCCGACGATCAGATCAAACTCGGCGGCCGCCGCATCGAACTCGGCGAACTCGACAATGCCCTACAGCACCTACCCGGCGTCACCGGCGCCGCGGCCGCGATCCGAACCACCAAGGCGGGCAATAAGATCCTCGTCGGCTATTTGACCGGCACCGCACCCGATTTCGACCTCGCGGCCGCCAGAGCCCAACTCGCCGAACAACTTCCGGCGCCGCTGGTCCCCCGGCTCGCCATCGTCCCCGGCCTGCCCACCCGCACCTCGGGCAAGGTCGACCGCGACGCCCTGCCGTGGCCGCTGCCGAACACGTCCGAACCCGACACCACGAGTGGCGATCTCACCGGAACCGAGAAATGGATTGCCGGACTGTGGGATTCGATTCTCGGTGCCGAGGTCACCGGACCGGATACCGACTTCTTCGATCTCGGCGGTGGTTCGCTCTCGGCCGCCCAATTGGTCACCGCACTGCGCGAACGTCATCCACGCATCACGGTCGCGGATCTCTACGACCATCCACGCCTGGGCGCACTGGCCGAACTGCTCGACGAGACCGCACCGAGCGCCGCCGTCGAGGAACGCATCGTGCGCCCCACGCCACTGCGCGCCCAATGCGCCCAGGTGCTGGCAACTATCCCGCTCAGCACGCTCACCGGATTGCAGTGGCTCACCTGGTTGGCCATTGTCGGCAATATCGCGGGCTGGTCCGGCTCATTGCCGTGGCTGCCGCATCTGTCCTGGTGGTGGACGCTGGCCGCCTTCCTGGTGTTCATCTCACCGCCCGGTCGGATGGTGATCTGCGCGACCGGCGCCCGGATCCTGCTGCGCGGCGTGCGCCCCGGCAGTTATCCGCGCGGCGGATCGGAGCACCTGCGGCTGTGGGCGGCGGTCCGACTCTCGGAGGCCAGCGGCGCCGAAAGTCTCTCCGGTGCACCGTGGATGGTCCCGTTCGCGCGAGCACTCGGCGCGAAGATCGGCAAGGGCGTCGATCTGCACACCCTGCCGCCGGTCACCGGCATGCTCGAACTCGGCGACGGCTGCAGTGTGGAGCCCGAGGTCGACCTGTCCGGCTACTGGATCGATGGCGATGTGGTGCAGATCGGCCCGATCGCCATCGGTGCGGGCGCGGTGGTCGGTGCGCGCTCGATCCTGCTGCCCGGCAGCAAAATCGGTAAGAATGCCGAGATCGCGGCCGGATCATCGGTATCGGGCAAGGTCAAGGCCGAACAGGAGTGGGCCGGGTCGCCCGCCACGAAGGTCGGCAAGGCCCAGCATCGTTGGCCAGCACACACCCCGGCGCGGGCCGCGCATTGGGTCGCGATTTTCGGTGTGACCTCGATGGCATTGGCGGCCATGCCCATTCTCGGTCTGGCCGCGGGCGGCGCATTCATCGCCTGGTTCATCCGCGACGCCGAGACCCTCGCGGGTGCGCTCGGCAAGGGCTTCGCCATCCTGCCCGTCGCAACGCTGCTCAGCCTCTCCATATACGCCGTGGCCACGGTCATCGCGGTCCGGCTGCTCAGCATCGGACTCGCCGAGGGCCATCATCCCGTTCGCAGCCGGGTCGGCTGGCAGGCGTGGGCCACCGAGCGGCTGCTCGATTCGGCGCGCACCTTCCTGTTCCCGCTCTACGCCAGCCTGCTGACCCCGCTGTGGCTGCGCCTGCTCGGCGCGAAGGTCGGTAAGAGCGTCGAGGCATCGACGGTGCTGCTGCTGCCGAAATTCACCACGGTCGCCGACGGTGCGTTCCTCGCCGACGACACCATGATCGCCAGTTACGAACTCGGCGGCGGCTGGCTGCACATCGGCGATGCGAAGGTCGGCAAGCGCGCCTTCCTCGGCAACTCCGGGATGACCGCACCCGGTCGACGGGTGCCGAAAAACGGACTGGTCGCGGTGCTTTCGGCCGCACCATCCAAGGCCAAGGCGGGTTCGTCCTGGCTCGGCAGTCCACCGGTCCGACTGCGGCGCGCCTCCGAAACCGGCGATATCGAACGCACCTTCCATCCGCCGCTGCGGCTGAAGGTTTTCCGCGGCGTAGTCGAGACCTGCCGGCTCGTCCCGGTGCTCGTGACCTTCGGCATCGGCCTCGGTGTGCTGTTCATGCTGGCCTGGATCGCGGAATCGTCGAGCTATCTGGTCGCTGGACTGCTCTGCGGTCTGGTCATGATGGCCGCCGGGGCGATCGCGGGGGCGAGTGCGGTCATCGCGAAGTGGTTGCTGATCGGGCGAATCGGCGCCGAGGAGCATCCGCTGTGGAGTTCGTTCGTATGGCGCAACGAGGTTTCCGACACCTTCGTCGAAACCGTCGCCGCGCCATGGTTCGCGCGCGCCGCGACCGGTACCCCCGTACTGAATCTGTGGCTTCGTGGACTCGGCGCGAAGATCGGACGCGGGGTATGGTGCGAGTCCTATTGGCTACCGGAGGCGGACCTGGTGACACTCGGTGACGGCGCGACCGTGGAACGAGGCTGTGTGGTGCAGACCCACCTCTTCCACGATCGAATCATGGCCATGGACACCGTCACCCTCGGTGTCGGCGCCACCCTCGGGCCGCACTGCGTCGCCCTGCCCGCCGCGAGTATCGGCGCGGGCGCGACCATCGGCCCGGCATCGCTGGTCATGCGCGGAGACACCGTGCCGCCGTCCACCCGCTGGTGGGGCAATCCGATCGCGCCGTGGTCCAGTGCGGCGCCGAGCCCGAGCGAGGCCGGAGCGGCCAACTGATGGCGGGTAAGTACTACGAAGAGCCCGTCGACGAATACCTACCGCAGAACGGAAATTGGGGCTACCGGGTATCGCGGTACGAACTGGCGCTGACCTACAAGGTCGCGAGCAACCGCCTGGTGGGCCGCGCCGAGATCACTGCGGTGACCACCGCCGTGCGGGACCGTTTCGCACTCGACCTGTCCCAATCACTGTCCGTCGCCAAGGTTTTCGTCAACGGGAACAAAGCCGCGAAATACACCCATCAGCACGGCAAACTCGTGATCACCCCGCAGCAGCGGATTCCGGCGGGCGGGGTGCTCGTCTTGGTAATCCAGTACGCGGGCATACCGAAGCCGGTGCGCGGGCCATGGGGTGAGGTCGGCTGGGAGGAACTGACCGAGGGCGCATTGGTGGCCAGCCAGCCCAACGGTGCCGCGTCCTGGTTCCCCTGCGACGATCACCCGAGTTCCAAAGCCAGCTACCGGATTTCGATCACCACCGACACCCCGTACTACGCGCTCGCCAACGGCACGCTGGTGCGCAAGCAGACCAAGGCCAGTCAGACCACCTGGGTTTACGAGCAACCCGAACCGATGTCGAGCTACTTGGCGACCATCCAGATCGGCCCGTACCGCAAGCACCGCATCGACGCCCCGCGTGGTTCGGTGCCGATGCAGGCCATCATCCCGGCCCGGCTACGCGCCGACTTCGACCACGACTTCGAGCGCCAACGACAGATGATGGAACTGTTCACCGAGAAGTTCGGCCCGTACCCATTCGAGGGATACACGGTCGTGGTCACCGACGACGACCTGGAAATCCCCATCGAGGCACATGGCATCTCCATCTTCGGGGCCAACCATTGCGACGGCCGCCGCGGCGCGGAACGCCTTGTCGCACACGAACTCGCGCACCAGTGGTTCGGCAACAGCCTCACGATCTGGCAGTGGCGCGACATCTGGCTACACGAAGGCTTCGCCTGTTACGCCGAATGGATCTGGTCCGAAGCCGCAGGCGGGCCCACCGCGGACCGAATGGCCCGCGCCGCGCGGCACAACCTGTCCCGTGAACCGCAGGACATCATCATCGGCGACCCGGGCCCGCGCCGTATGTTCGATGACCGCGTGTACAAGCGCGGCGCGCTCACCCTGCATACGCTGCGCCTGGAACTCGGCGACCTCGCCTTCTGGGATCTGCTGCGCGAGTGGACGACCCGCTACCGGCACGGCTCGGTCACCACGGAGGAATTCACCGATCTGGCGGGCCACTACAGCCTGGTGCCGCTGCGGCCGTTGTGGGATGCGTGGCTGCTCAGCGAGCCGCTGCCGCAACTGCCGCCCGCCGGCGGGCAGTTCACATCGCGCTGAGACGTCATCAGAAGACCAAGTAGCGCGCGGCCAGTTCTTCGACCAACGGATCGTCGTCGGCGATGCTGTCGAGTGTGTCGAGATCGGATTCGACCGAGATCAGGCGCGGGTCGTCCGGCTCTTGGTCTCGGATGTCCTCGTGGAGCTGGCGCAAGAGCTTCGCGCGGATGCGTTCCTTCAGCGAATCACTCATATTCGAAGCCTGCCTCCGGACTAGACCGGCGTGAGCCAGGTCCCCCATGGTGTATTGCGCAGCACCGTATAAGCGATGAGCGCAGTGAAGAACACCCACATCGTGGTGCGGCCGAGCCGAGGTAGTCGCATCCGCTCACCGCGCCAGGCCCGGATCGACCAGTCACCGATCCACAATACGAAGGCCAGCACCAGCGGCAGCACGAGCAGATTGCTGTGTATCGCATCGAGAATTCGGCCGTCGGTCAGATTGTGCATGCCCCGCATGCCGCCGCAGCCGGGGCAATAGCACCCGGTCAGCGCGTAGACCGGGCAGATGCCGTAGGAGCCTTCGCTGTGCGGATCCCGGAAATGCAGCAGCAGCGTGGCTCCGAGACCGACGCCTGCCGCCACGAGCGGCCACCCCATGGCGCGCAGCCCGGTGCGCTTCGGTTGTTCCGGTGCGGTATCCGGCCCTTGTTGTGCAACCGGTGCCGCTTGCCTCATCTCCACAAGCATCAACGGTAGCCGCGGTCGCCCCACCCCCGCCACAGCTCATGCCCGCTCTTCGGGCTGCGCGAACCGCAGCGTATTGCCGAACGGATCGGCCAATTCGAATCCCGGCCCGCCGGGCCCATCCGCTGGACATCCCGGCTTCGCGTACCGATAGTCCTTGCCCGCCAACTCGGCATGCAGTGCCTTGATGTCGTGCACCGCGATCCACACCACCGATCCAGGAGTGCCGTCACCGTGATGCTCACTCAAATGCACCGTCGCCGAGGACCGCGACAACTGCGCGTACGACGGAAAGTTCGCACCGAACCGGTGTTCCCAGTCCACAGTGAATCCCAGATAGTCGCGGTAGAACTCGTAGGCCTTGGCAATATCGAAGATGCGCAGCACCGGGATCGGCGCCGCCAACCGGATCGCATCGGAAGCCACGGGCGAAATCATCGCAGTAGGTACCGACATGATCGATTCCCTCCGGCATTTCCGCAGCTAGAGTAGAATTTCTCGATGTGGACGCCGCTGGTGTTACCCGGCTCGAACGATTCGGGCTCAGTGCGGCTCGCAAGCTCGAATTCGGGCATGTGGGCCACTGGTACGCACCCCCGGACAGCGATTTCTCCGGCTCGGTCGCGGTCGAAATAGACCCCGGAGACGGCTCGTCCGTGGTCGTTTTCGTGCACGCTCCCAACCGCCGCGATGTTCCGGGCGACTTCCATCCGGACGACCAGGTCTGCCTGGTCATGCCCGAGGATATTGCCGACTTCCTCACCCCCAGCTGATCCAGCCACGCGTATAGCCGCACCCGTTGTGGGCGCCCATAACCGGGCGATCCCGCGAACGGGTGCGAAATCGTGGGGTGGGACAGGGGAATTGGGGGCAAGACGGGCGCAGCGGCGGGGTAACGAGCAACTCGGGGACGGGCGATATCCAGGAGGGAAGCGGATCGTGCTCAATTTTTCTTCCGAAAAGACTATTGGCCGACCTAATTTCGGGTATCCACTCGATAGCGCCAGGATTCCGCCACCAGGAGTGCTAGCACTTGCAAGCACTTAGCTTGCATCGTACTGTGGCGGCAGACACAAAGGAGTGCTCGAATGCTGGTCAAGTCGATGAGGACGCTGGCGGAAGTGCGTGGTGACGAACCGTTGACCGCCGCCTACCGTGCCGGACTCCGGTCACGTACCTACCGGACCACGTCGCTGAACAAGCCCGCCGCCACACCCGAGATCATCCCGGTCACCACCGGGGACGGGGCCAAGCTCAGGGTCCATGCCTACGGTCCCGCCGATGGCGATGTCATCGTCTTGATCCACGGCTGGAGCTGCTGCATCGAGTACTGGAATCCGCAGATCAACGCCTTCGCCGACCGCTACCGCGTGGTCGCCTACGATCAGCGCGGCCACGGCGAGAGCACCCTCGGCAGCACCGGCCCCGGCGCGGAAACGCTGGCCGACGACCTCGAAGCCGTACTCGAGGCCGCCCTTCCGCTCGGCAAGCGTGCCGTCCTCATCGGCCACAGCATGGGTGGCATCACCCTGCAGGCCTGGGCATCTCGCTATCCGGAACAGGTCACGCGACGCGCCTGCGCGGTCATCATGGCCAATACCGCGGCCAGCGATATCCGCTACGAAACCGATCTGCTGCCGCTGTTCAACAAGCCGCTCATGGTGGCCAACCGTCCGGTGACCGTACTCGGCGCCAGCGTTCGCGTCCCGCTCGTCGTCGCGGAAACCGCACTCACCGCACCGATTCCGCTCCCGGGCGGATGGCCGGTCAGCGCGGTCTTCAAGGCTCGGGTGATGTCCAAGCCCGCCACCCGCGACGAGGTGGACTTCGCGCTCGGCATCGTCCGCTCGTGTCGCCCGCTCACCCGCGGCTTGCACGCTGCCGCCCTCGCCGACCTGGACCTGGGCGATGCCGCCAAGTACCTGACGGTGCCGACGACGGTCATCGCGGGCGCCGAAGACCACCTGCTGCCCGAGCGCATGTCCCGCTCGATCGTCGAGGCACTGACCCGAGCGGGTCACCTCGCCGATTACCAGGTCTGGCCCACCGGCCACCTCGGCAATATCGAGGCCGCCGAGCGCTTCAACGCCCTGCTGGCCGACGTGGTCCAGCGCGCCCACCCCCATACGGCCGCCGCAGGCTGACCCGAACCTCTGCTGGGGCTGGTCAACGGCGCCCGGCCCCAGCAGAAATCCCTGGAACCGTGTACTGATCAACCCGGCTTGATGTTGGCGTTGCGGTGGAAGACGTTCTCGGGGTCGTATCTGGTCTTGATATCGGCCAGCTTCGCGTACTTGGTGGGTCCATAGGATGCGCGGACCCGGTCCTCGCCCCCATCCGTCATGAAGTTGACATATCCACCCGGGTTGGCGGCGAAGGGCCGCAGCGCCTCCCAGGTCGAGCGCACCCACGCCGTGTCGGCGGCAAGTACCTCGGCATCGGGGGCGGCGGCCGCGATATTGCAGACGTAGTGGGCGGTGCGCGCGCCGCCGAATGCGGTATCGCCCTCGCCGACGGCCGTGAACGCGCCATCGAGGGTGAAGACCGGAATGAACGACAGCGGCGATGTCTTCTTCCCGGCCTGCCCGGTCAGGACCGCGATCACCTCGTCGGAGAAGTCGTCGAGATCGAGCGCTTTCTCATATCCGTAGATGCCCCACGGCTCCGCCGCATCGAGCATCGACTGCAATCCGGTGAAGGGTATCGGGGAAATGCATTCGAAGAGCGGGGAGAGCGCCCTGCGGATCGGCGCAACCATCTCGGCATGTTCTTCGGCGGTACCGAAACCGGCCACGATAAGGGCATGTCCCGGCACAAGGTGGAAATGCTCGGGCACGAAAGGCTCCGGCGGCGCGGATAATCCGACGCAGACCAGAACACCCGACCTGGGCGGCATCGTCGGGATGAACTCCCGAACCAGGCGAAGTACGGCGGCGCCGTCCGTCAGCGGCCAGAAGAAGAGCCCGAGGTGCACGTCGGGTCCGACCTCATGCACGCGGTATTCGAATTCGGTGACGACGCCGAAGTTTCCGCCACCACCACGCAGCGCCCAGAACAGGTCCGGATACTCACTGTCGGATGCCCGCACGATCCGGCTGTCGGCGAGTACGACCTGCGCGGAGACCAGATTGTCGATCGAAAGTCCGGCTATCCGCGTCAGCCACCCCATGCCACCACCCAGCGTGAGGCCACCGACACCGGTATCGCTGATGATCCCGCCGGGCACCGCCAGTCCGTACGCCTGGGTCGCGGCATCCATATTCGCCATCGTGGCGCCGCCACCGACCTGGGCACTCCCGGCCGCAGGGTCCACCACGACGCTGTTCATCACGCCGAGATTGATCATCGCGCCACCGTCGCAGACCGCGGTACCGCTGTAGGCGTGGGCACCGCCGCGCACCGCGACCTCGAGATCATGATCCCTGGCGAAAGCTAGGGCCGCGGCCACATCCTCAGGGGACAGGCACTGGGCGATCACCGCGGGCCGCCGGTCGATGGCCCCGTTCCAGATGGAGCGGGCATGGTCATAACCCGCGTCGTCAGGAGCGAATACCGGCCCGGCGATCGCCGATCGCAACGCTCTGAAGTCGAAACTCATTATTTGGGTCATGGCATTTCTCCAGCCACCAGGTCCCCGACCACTCGTGGAAGAGCGGGTCACGCTGTCCGCGTCGCCGACTCTTGCTACGGCACCGACACAGAGGTGGTGCTATCCCGATGCCACGTACACAGCCCGCCCTCCAGGTGATGTAGCGCGCTAGCCATATTAACGCTGTGCACCACGGCCGTGCCCGGTTTCGGCCCCGTGCAGGAACCTGCCTGCGACGTGTCGGTACGGCACCGGCCGGAATCGTGCTGCTAAAAAGCTTGGGTATGAACAGGGGTGTAATCAGAGGAGTGACCGAATCGTGCCGTGCGCGTTCAGTGCTCGGCATCGCTGTCATGGGGATTCTTGTCGGTACCGGGCTCGGTGCGCCGACTGCATCGGCCGAGGTCACCACATCCGCGAAGATTTCTACCGGTACGGTATCGGAAGATGGTTCGCATATCACCGACGTCGAGTACATCGACGATCGAAATGTCCGGCTTCAGGTCTATTCCGCGGCGATGGACGCCGAATTCCCGGTAGAGGTCCAGCGGCCCGCGGATACCTCTGTGCCGCGGCCGACCTTGTATCTATTGAATGGCGCAGGCGGCGGTCAGGACGACGCATCATGGCAGGCACGCAGCGACGCGAGTCAGTTCCTGTCGGATAAGAATGTCAACCTGGTCCAGCCGATCGGTGGCAGGTTCAGCTACTACACCGACTGGGTCAAAGATGATCCGGTACTCGGTCGCAATAAATGGAAGACCTACCTGACCGAAGAACTGCCACCGCTGATCGATGCCGCGCTCGGCACCGACGGAGTCAATGCGATCGCGGGAATTTCCGCGTCCACCGCAACGGTATTGGATTTGCCGATCGCCAAACCCGGCCTCTACCGGGCGGCCGCCGCCTACAGCGGCTGCGCGCAGACAAGCGACCCGATCGGCTCCAGATTCCTGAAGACCGTGATCGCATGGGGTGGCGGAAATGCGGATAACATGTGGGGCCCGGCCGGTTCGCCCGGATGGGCGGAAAACGATCCGTACCTGCATGCCGAGAAATTGCGTGGCGTCGACCTCTACCTTTCCTCGGGCAATGGCCTGCCGGGAAAATACGACACGCTCAACGGACCGCATATCGACCCCGGCCTCGACGGACTGACAAATCAGATTCTGCTCGGCGGCGTAATCGAGGCGGCCGCTAATTACTGCATGAAGAATCTACAGGCGAAGCTGATATCGCTCGATATTCCGGCGACCTACAACTTCGACGAGGGCACACACTCCTGGGGTTATTGGGAAGACGAGTTGAAGCGATCGTGGCCGGTACTCGCACACGGACTCGGCTTGGCATAGTGCGTGGGAACCGAGCGCGGGTCGGACACCTTTCGGTATCCGACCCGCGCTCGGTCATACCGGTCAGATGATGGAGATGATCCAGCCGAGAGCCGCGCCCAATAGGGCGACACTGGCGCCCAGCGCACTACCAACTCCGGGCAGCAGCATGTGTTTCCTCCTCGTTTACGGAATTATCGCAAGGCCGACGCGCCCGTTGTTATCTCGATCAGATGATCGCGATGAGGAGGCCGAGAGCCGCGAATGCAGCGGCAACGGCCATACCGAGATTGTGTCCAACACCCGGCAGCAGCACGGAGTCCTCCTATTTCGGTGGTGGGTTGATCGAGCCGGTGCGATCATCCCAAGCGTCGGGTAGTCGACACTTGAACGCTCCCGGCGTGTCGAGAAGCTGTCCGGTACGGGAAATCAGTACCGCTTACAGGAATCGGACACCTTGTGCAGCACCGTGCCGACCTCAGGTTCGACGAGGTCGGCGCCGGGGTTGAGACCGGTTCCGGCACCGATGCGCTGGCGGTGCGCGGAGAGCTGCTCGTACATCGCCATACGCTGCTCGGTCGGCTGATCGAATACCAGCTTCAGCATTCCCTTCTGGAGGGGCGAGTTATCGAGGCGGGCCGCCGATTCCGGTGCGATCTCGTGCAGTGCCGCATCAATCTGAGCGAACGAACAACTGGAAGTCAGCAGCGGATCCATAACGTCGAGCACATCCGCGGCGGCGACTCCCGTCCCGAATAGCGGAGCAGCCGCTGCGAACCCGCCGATGGCGAGGGCGGCGATCGGGTATCGGGCGTCGAGCATCCTCATACGTACACCCTTCATTCGATATCGGGACAGTGCCCCGGTGGCGACGGCATTCGAAGAAGTCCGGAATATAAGCCAGCGCATTCCGCCGGGGAGTATTTCCCGGTCATCGCGGCGGGTCGGCGTAAGCACCGACACGCTACGGAACCAAATAGTCCGTTTTGTGACGGATGTGACATAGCGTTCATCGCATACTTCGGCGCGTAGTCAGGAGGCGGCTCGATGAGGTCGGGGACTCGCATGCGGCGGGCGGCGCTCGGCTGCTGTGCCACATTGGCCATCGCGGGTTCGGTCGCGTATCCGGCCGCCGCCGCGCCACACCCCGACAATGCGCCACTGCCGCCCGGACTGATCGCCGCCGTCCAGAGCGATCTGGGAATCGATGCGCACGAATATCTCACACGCACCGAAAATGCCCGGCGGCTGGCCGAATTCGCCCAGCGGGCGCGCGCCGCGTACCCGGCCGTATTCGCCGGGGTTCGAATGAACGACGACCGCCCGATCGTCTCGCTCACCGAGGGCGAGCGCGCCGCGGACGCAAAATCCGGCGCCGAACAGGCCGGGTTCACCGTGGAAACCGTTGCCGAGAGCGAGCGCACCCTCGATGCCCGCCGCGTCGCCTTCGAACGTTGGTTATCCGGTCAGCCGAGCACCATCGCCGATGCGATTGTCGGTTATGGCATCGACGTGGTGACCAATGGTTTCGCCGTTCGCCTGGCGAAGGAGGTACAGCTACCGACCGATGTCGGGCCGATCCAGTCGGTGACGGCAATGCTGCCGGAAGCCCGAACCGACGATTCCACTGTCGGCATCGAGGCGATCGCGGGTATCGAAGCCGAAGGCGACATCATCGGTGGCCAGCCCTACGGCATCAAGGTCGATGGCAAGGCACACAGGTGCTCGTTCGGCTTCAATGCCATCGATGCCCGCGGCGATACCGTGAATATCACCGCCGGGCACTGCGACCCGAACAACCTCGTCGAGCCATCCGCGAAAACCACTGAGCCCCAACACGTTTACGAATTCAAAAATGGGCAGCTCGGTGCGGAGATCGGCGACTTCGAGGTCTCGCAGTTCGGCCCGAAGGACTATGCGATCGTGCGTATCAACGAGACGTTCGCGCCGCGCTTCCGGAACAATTCGGTATCCACCCAGAAAATGGATGCACCGGCACAGGCGCCCGACGTGAATGTGACCGGCAGTGTGAGGCAATCGCGAGCCGATGCGGATGTCCTGCGCATCGACGGGACCACCGAACCGGTGGTCGGAGCGGCCGTATGCAAGACCGGGTTCACATCCGGATATTCGTGCGGGACGGTACTGGTGGCCGGGCAGCGGGGCCTGCTGCACGGTGTCACCGGCCACGGCGACCAACCGGTCAAGATCGAGAATATGTTCTACGCCGCGCTCTGCGGCCAGCGCGGCGACAGCGGCGGACCGATCTTCGCCGGCACCAAGGCGCTCGGCCTCAGCAGCGCCATCGTCACGGAGAGTTCTCCCTTCGATCTCGGCTGCGGCCACGTCCCGCTGCTCCTCGGCCAGCCGATCAACACTGTGCTGCAAGACAATCCGGGCTTGACCATGCGGACGAGCTGATCCACGCGAGCTAATGACACCCATCGATACGGAAGGCAAATACATCTAAGGAGTGAGCCGATGCTGCGCTTCGTCGCGGCCGCAATCGCGGTCGGTGCGCTCGTAATTTGTGCCGGTCCAGCCGTTGCCGAGGGTCTGGGCGACAGCGTCGTCGGTGTCGTCGACGGTGCCGCGACATCCGCCGACGATCTGGGCGAGAACGTCGCCACATCCACCGACGAACTGATCGACGACGACGCCATATCCGCCAACGATGCCGCCACATTCGCTGACCGACTCGGTGAGAGCGCCGCCGCGTCCACCAACGGACTGCACGACAACGCCACCACAGCGGCCGATGCCCCGAACAGCGGTACGGCCACAGCCGCAGGCGGTCCGGGCGAGAACGTCGCCACATCCGCCGACCAACCGAACGACAGTGTCACCACATCCGCCGATGCCCCGAACGACGACGCCACGTCTCCAGGCGGTCCAGGCCATGACACCACAGCCGCCGACGAACTGAACGACCGCCGCACCACGGCCGCCGACCGCGTGGACGACAGCGTGATGACATCCGCCGACGGTCGGGATGACAGCCTTGCCCCACCCACTGACGAGACCGATGACGACATCGCCACCACCCCCACCGCCAACCCGCACGACTCGGCCGTCACACCTGCCGGACTCGCAACCTCACTGGTCCGCTTGGGCACCAGAGCCCTGGCCCTGACCGTGGTACCACTGCACCAGTTTCCAGCCTTCGACGCGGTCATCACCCATGAAAGCGGTTGGGACTTCTTCGCCATCAACCCGCAAAGCGGCGCCTACGGTCTCGGCCAAGCACTGCCCGCCGAAAAGATGCAGACCCACGGCGCGGACTGGCGCTACAACCCCCTCACCCAAATCCGCTGGACTTACGACTACATGAACGAACGCTACGGCAGCCCCGACGGCGCGTGGGCATTCTGGCAGAAACACCACTGGTACTGACTGCGGGTGCGCGGTGCAGTTCTTTGCGGTCGTAGTACGAGTGACGACACTGCCGAGGACAAGTCC
Source organism: Nocardia sp. NPDC052112 (assembly GCF_040680135.1). Lineage (NCBI taxonomy): Bacteria > Bacillati > Actinomycetota > Actinomycetes > Mycobacteriales > Nocardiaceae > Nocardia > Nocardia sp. NPDC052112. The sequence continues at coordinate 76,360 of NZ_JBFAWD010000021.1, forward strand.
GATGACCAGGCCGAGCAGGGTCATCCAAATCGCCCGGCTCAGGCCGGCGGAGCCGTCGGCATTGAAGTACAAGATGGCCTTGACGCCGAGGTGCACCTGGTGCATGGGTTCGAAATCGGCAGGCCAGGCAACGGATTTCGGAAGCGCTTCGACCGGAATGGTGCCGCCGGAGGAGGGCAGGCCGAGCACGATGAACAGGAGGAGATCGACCAGCAGACCGGCGGTGCCGAGCGCGGATACGATCGACGGCGCCGTGACACCGACCGCGACGATCGCGAACGTGCTGTACAGAAACAGTCGAACAGGGTGTGTCAGGCGTGCTCGACGTGCCAGTGGTGCGGAAGATGCCAAAGTTGTTGTCGCCCAGCGATGCTGCCATACCGAGGCCGGAGAACCCGGCGCCGACGATCAGCACTCCCGTTGCAAGTGCCAGAGCCGGTGGTTCGTGCGGTCGAGTCCGAAGACGAACCGGTCGCCGAGTATGGCTGATCGGCGGGCACGAGCCACACCTTCCTCATAAACTCCTGCCCGCAATGCCACACGAGGTGAGGAGCGCGAATCATGAGTTGGTTCGCAAGATTGACACGTCGTTCCCGAGATGATCGCTGGCACGATCTCACGCCCACCGACGACCTCGCCGTCGTGAAGGCACGCCATTCCCGCGCCGCTTCCTGTGACTGGATGACCGCCTCCGAGCGCCTCAACGATGCGATCCTGCTGTGCGAGGCGGTTATTCGCGACTACGAGCGGATTTTGGGCCCCGACCACACCGATACCTTGCGCGCACGTAATGACCTTGCCTCCATTTACGGCTGGGCTCGACGCTACGACGAGCAAATCACTCATCGCGAAGCACTCGTGCGGGACTATGAGCGGATATATGCGGCCGACGGCGACGAGGGCGACAAGTGGATACTGCTGATGCGCCACAACCTGGCCCGCGCCTTCAGCGCCGCGAGCCGCACCGACGAAGCGATCACGCTGTATCAGGCATTGGCAAAGGACTATGCCCGCCTTTATGGTGCGCGCCACGAATACACGTTGGACGTGCACACGAAACTTGCCGAACTCTACGAGCGATCGGACCGTGCCGACGAAGCTGCCACGGTGCGGGAACTCATTCGTGCCGGCGCCCCCGAACCGGTCGATCTACAGTCCTACGCCGAACTGGTGCGAGAGTTGATCACGATCGGCAGGACACGGGAGTTCCTCAGCGTCAATGCCTCGGGCACCGGCGCCGTGAGCGATCAGCGCACAGTCGAGATCGGCCGCCAGTTGAACGCCGACGGTGGAATGGAGGTGATGCGCGCCGTTCACGCCGCGGTCGCCGACGCACTGCGCAGCATTCCCGGCCGTGGCAGAGAACTGGAGGCGGCGTGGAGCGGCATCGGGAAGTGGCAGGGCTGATGGCCTGCGCCTTCGGTCGACAGACTGACCTGTTCGAAATCGACCGATTCTCGGACAGGTCATCTGCTGAACCGAAGCCAAAGGGCCGCAACTGGTCGACCTGTCCCGGGTTCGACATGACAGCACGGTAAATCCGGGACCCCCGGCGCATGCGGGTGATTGCCGGACTGTGTCTCGGGCGCGCGTCAGGCCAAGATCCGGCGGTGGAACTGCCCCAGGTCGTGGATTGCGGCGCGGGCATCGGCGAGGAGATCGGCGGCGACGTGGTGGACGTGCGGTGCGCGGTCCCAGATCTGCAGCTGTACCGGCACATTCGCGCGGGCGCAGCGTTCGGCCAGCATCTCGGCGTCCGGCAGCAGACATTCGGTGGAGCCGACCTGGATCAGGACCGGCGGCAGCCCGGTGAAGTCATGGTTGACCGGCGACCATGCCAGATCGAGTTCGCCGTCGAGGCAGACGCCGTGCCGCGCGATCAGCTCCAGGATCCGAGTGGGGATGTAGGAATCGCGATACCGATTGGGGTGGGCGTCGCGGGTGGTCGAATCGAAGTCGGCCCACGGTGCGATCGTGGAAATGGCACCGGGCATCGGCAATCCGCGTTCCCGGGTCGCCAGGGCCAGTCGGAAGGCGAGCCCGCCGCCGGCCGAGTCGCCGGAGACGATGATGCGCTCGGGTCGAAAGCCCTGCTCGAGCAGGTATGCATAGGACTCGACGGCGTCGTCGAGCGTCTCGGTGAAATGCGCGTCGGGTAGATGCCGGTAGTCGACATTGAATGCGGGCATCCCGCTGGCCCGGCCGATTCTGGCGACGAGGCGCCGATGGGTATTCAGGCCGCCGCTGATGAACCCGCCGCCGTGGAAGTACAGCAGCGCCGAATCCTGTGTTTGCCCCGGGTCGGGCAGAGTGTCGTGCCACAACCATTCGGCGCGGAAGTTGCCCAGCCGAACGGTCCGACGTTTGGTGCCGCTCGGGGGGACGAGTGCGGCCGCCGGTAGTTCGATCAGACGGGTCACCCGGAGCACGTGTTCGAAGCGGCTACCGCCACCAATCAGCGCCAGGGTTGCCAACCCCAACCCGAGGGTGGCGCGCAGCAGCGGATGCGCGATTCGAGTTCCGATACTCGCCTGGTTGGGTGGTTCGACGGTAGGTGACGATGGTTCGGGTTGCGCAGTGGTCGTCACGACCATTGCCAACGTCTGCCCTTATCTCGGCGGGGCGGAATGAGTGTGGTCCAGAAGTCGTGGCGTACCGCGTCCCACAGCTCGGCCAGTCCAGGATGGAGTTCTCGTGCCTGTGCGAGATCCGGATAGGTGGCGGGGCCGAACGAGAGAACCGGCGAGGCGTCGGATGCGTCGTGCACGGCGACGATCGAGATCAGCCGATTCTGAATCAATCGCCACGTCACGCGCAGTCCGTCGGCTTCGGTTCGACATACGCTATCCATCGCCGACTCCACGTTGTCGTGGGCGCAACTGGTGCCCTCGGCGACCCTCATCGCTCGGGCACATATGGTGAGATTTCAAGGTCGACCTCCTGCTCACTACCGAGCGTCACAGATCCGGCCCGTGTGGACATGGGTAGAAACACCCACTTCGCCACCCATTTCCGCAGTTCGCGCCGGTTGAATGGGCATGGGTAGGTACCGACGGGCAATGCTCAGGGCACAAATCGCGTCCCGCACGCCGGGCGATCGGGTAGCAATCGCTTCGGAAACGACCTTCGCAAACCGGGCCCTCGCAGAGCCCCTGGCACGGTTAGATTGGGTCTCATGGGGCGAAGTAAGCCCACTCGCGTGGTCGGTAACCTGCCATTCGCGGTGACAAGTTTCGTCGGACGGCAACGGGAGATCCGCGAGGTCCGGGAGCTGCTCGCGTCGGCACGGTTGGTCACGCTCACCGGCGTGGGCGGTGTCGGAAAGACTCGGCTCGCCAGCGAGGTCGCGGCCGCCTCCGGCCGATCGTTTCCGGACGGGGTGTGGCTGGTCGACCTGTCCGGTGTCGGCGATCCCGATCTGGTGGCGGGGACGGTGCTGACCAGCCTGGCAATCGTGGACGTATCGAACCGGACCGTCGAGGAGCAGCTCGTCGAGCACCTCGCCGATCTGCAGGCGCTGATCGTGCTGGACAACTGCGAACACCTGGTGGATGCGTGCGGTGCGCTGTGCAATCTACTGCTGCGATCCTGCGCCGGGCTGCGGATCCTCACCACCAGTCGCGAATTGCTCGGCGTCGCGGGCGAGCACGTGTACACCGTCCCGACACTGTCGATGCCGAGCCGGTACGACCCGGTCACGCTCGGGGCGCTGACTTCCTACGATGCACCGACCATGCTGGTGGAGCGGGCTCGGGCGGTGCGCCCGGACTTGACCCTGTCCGAACGTGATGCGGATGTGGTGGTGCGGGTCTGCCAGCGTCTGGATGGGATTCCGCTGGCCATCGAGCTCGCCGCGTCCCGACTGCGGTCGCTGTCGCTGCCCGCGGTCCTGGACCGACTCGAGGACCGGTTCGTACTGCTGGTCGGCTCCATCCGGGCCGCGGTTCCACGCCAGCGGACGCTGCGGGCCCTGATCGACTGGAGTTACGAGCTGTGTCTGCCATCCGAACAGCTGCTGTGGGAGCGACTGTCGGTGTTCGCCGGCGGATTCAGCCTGGCCGCGGCTGAGGGCGTGTGCGCCGGTACCGATCTGCCGCGCGAACGCATTCTGGACCTGATCGACCATCTGGTCGCGCAGTCGATCCTGGCGCCGGTGCCGACCGACGGCCCGCCGCGGTATCGGATGCTGGAAACGATCCGTGAATACGGCTGGCATCGGCTGACCGAACGGGACAAGAGCGGCGATCTGTGCAAGCGGCATTGCGACTACTACCTCGCACTCGCCGAACGGATCGCCGCAGCCTGGAACGGACCGGGCCAAGCGGCCGGTCTGGCCGAGTTGCGCGCCGAACGCGACAACCTCCGGGCGGCGCTGGACTGGGCGACGAGCACACCGACGGCCGCTCGCGAGGCGCTGGCGCTGGTCACCGCCCTGCGCTACCACTGGTGCGCGGACTGGTTCCTCGCTGAGGGACGGCTGTGGACCGACAAGGCCCTGCGTGTCGCCGACCGAACCAGCCCGGAGCGGATCTCCGCACTGTGGGTAGCGGGGTGGGTACGGCTGCTGCAGGGCGATCCCGAAGCGGCCACCGCCGCGATCGACGAATGCGCGGCGGGTGCGGCGGTGGTGGGCGACCGCCACGCGCTGGGCTGGGTGAGCTGCCTGCGCGGTACCGCGCAGTTGTTTCCCGGACACCTCGAATCGGCCATCGCGGACTTCGAGAAGACCGTCGCGGACTTCTCCGACGACGACGATGTGGTCGGCATGACGCTGTTCCAGCTCGCCATGACACAAGCACATGCCGGTGACCAGGGCGCGGGAGCGACGGCCCGCCGGGGCATCGAACTGGCCGACCGGCGCGGTGAGCGGTGGACCAAATCCTATTCACTCTGGGCCTACGGCTACCACCAGTACGTCCGTGGTGAATACGAAATGGCAGTCGAGTCGACGCGCGCGGCGTTGGAGATCCAGCGCGAATTCAATGACCACGTGGGCGCGGCGCTGATGATCGAGTTGCTGGCCTGGATCGCCGCTGCCCGCGGCGAATACCGGCACGCGGCACGACTGATGGGGGCGGTCGGATCGGTGTGGCGCCGCATCGGCACCTCGATCGCGGCATTCGGACCGCATCTGGGAGCCCAGCACTCGGCCTGCGAGCACACCCTCACCCAATCATTGCGGCAGGCGGTGCAGCACGCGGAAAGAGCGCACGGCGCGGCCCTGGTACACGCCCGAGCGATCCAGTACGCACTCGACCCCAGCCAGAGCGCCCAGGAGCCGGACGAGCAGGAGGACACCACGCTCACGGCCCGCGAGCGGCAGGTAGCCGAGCTCGTCGCCGAGGGGCTCAGCAACCGGCAGATCGCCCAACGGCTCGTACTGTCGCCGCGCACCGTCGACCGTCACCTGGAAAACATCCTCGGCAAACTCGGCTATTCGTCCCGAGCACAGATAGCCGCATGGATCGCCCGCACCCGCCGCCTGCGATAGTGCCGTACCGAGGCCGGGATCAGCGCATCAACCTGGGTACACGACGTCTGTCGGAGAAGTACGCGCACAGGACCCACTCGGCAAAAATGGGTATACCCCGGGTAGATCTACCGTCGTGGTCGGACGCCGCGGCAGCGACGCTTGGTTGTGACAGCATTCATGGCTATCACACACCGAGGTTTCCATGTCCGAGCACACATACGAGTCGAGTAGCAGCCCTGTCGGGGCCGAAACCACCATGATGATTCGGCGCTGTGGGCGCTGCGACAAGCTGTTCGCGCCGCTGACCGCCGAATGTTCGACGTGCCGGTCCTGGAACCTCGAGTGGTCGCCATCGTCGGGTCGCGGTTCGATCGTGTCGTGGCGGCTCGTACACCGAAATGTGAGCCGACCGCACGACCAGGTGGTGCCGTTGACGATCGCCATTGTGGAACTCGACGAGGGGCCGTGGGTATACGCGACGATCGAAGGGGAGGTCGCACCGTTGCCCGATCTGCCGGTCCGGGTGCGATTCGAGCCGCGTCCTCGAGTGGATCGGTTCCCGGTCTTCGCCGTGTGCCCCGCCCCGCCCGATTCGGATGACACTCGTCCGGCAGCACCGCGCGCGTGTGCTTCGAACGATGTGCGGTCTGCGCATCGTCCCGAGATCGAGCCGCACTACGACGCGCGGTGGGTGCGGACATCGCTGCGCGAGTGTGAACTCATGGAGGGCGCGAAGGCCCTCGACGCGGCGGCGAAAGCGGTGATCGGTTTCGCGATCCGATGGGCGCCGTTCGGCGGCGCGACCGCGGGCGAGTTGCTCGTGACCTTCGGGGTTACCCGACAGCGGTTTGTGCACATGGTGGAAGAGGCACTGAACCCGCGGCGGACCGATAGTGCCAAGGTGCGCGGGGTGAAGCATCATTTGCAGGACACGCTGGCACAGGCGTGGCGGACGAGTCCAACCGAATTGCCCGCAGGTCGCGCCTGATCCAACGGGCGGACCGTTCACCTTCGTTGGCGATACGCTGGCATTGTCGAAAGGTGAGCGCATGGCGCCCGGTGCTCGCGCATATGCCGAGTGGATTGCCCGCCGCTGATGACAACCGAGGATCCACTCCGGACCAGCCGCGACACGATCGCCCCCGTCACGGCCGATTCGAACGCGTCCGGGTTCGAGGACGCCGAATACACATCGCAGAACCGAGTGTGGGCCGCGGCGTACACGACGGGCGGCCGCACCGGCGAGCCGCCGCTGGAACTGACCAGTTTCGTCGACCGCCGCACCGAGTCGGCGGAGGTCAAGAATCTGATGTCCACCCACCGGCTGGTGACGTTGGCCGGGATCGGTGGCGTCGGCAAGACCCGGCTGGCGTTGCGGGCGGCAGCGAACGCACGCCGCGATTTCGCCGATGGGGTCTGGGTTGTCGAACTGGCCGACGTGCGCGACCCATCGATGCTGGTCGAAATCGTCGCGGCCACCCTGGGCCTGCTCGACCAGTCCGACCAGCCGTTGTTCGAGGTACTCGTCCAGTTCCTCAGCTCGCGGGAAATGCTGCTGGTCCTCGACAACTGCGAGCAGGTGGTGGCCGCCTCGGCGAAGTTGGTCGAGACGTTATTGCTGGCCTGCCCGAATCTGCGGATTCTCGTCACCAGCCGCGAACCGCTGGATATCGCCGGGGAAGCGACGGTGCGGGTGCCGCCGTTGATGGTCCCGGATCCCGACCGCGAACCGGCCGTTCGCGGACTGCCCGGATACGACGCCGTGACCTTGTTCGCCGACCGCGCCGCGGCGGTGGTGCCGGGATTCGAACTCTGCGAGGACAACAAGGACACCGTGGCCCGGATCTGTACCCGGCTCGACGGGTTACCGCTGGCGATCGAACTCGCGGCGGCTCGGATGCGCGCCATGTCGCCCGAGCAGATCCTGCAACGACTCACCGACCGATACGCGTTGCTCACCCGCGGTAGCCGCACCGCGCCGACGCGACAACAGACGCTGCGCTGGTGCATCGATTGGAGCTACCAACTGTGCACACCGATCGAACAACGTCTTTGGGCCCGGTTATCGGTATTCGCCGGTGGCTTCGAACTCGATGCCGCCGAGCAGGTGTGCGGTACCGACCTCGCGCCGGAGAATGTGCTCGATGTGCTGTCCTCCCTGGTGGACAAGTCGGTGGTGATCCGGGAGGAATCCGATGGCGTCGTGCGCTTCCGGATGCTCGATACCATGCGCGACTACGGTCGGGAGAAGCTGCAAGAGATCGGCGAATACCAGGATCTGCGTCGGCGGCACCGCGATTGGTACGAGCGGTTGGCCCTGGATGCGGAGGCGGAATGGATCAGCGACCGGCAGCTCGGCTGGCTCGCCCGGCTCGACCGGGAACAACCGAATATCCGCGAGATGCTCGAGTTCTGCGTGGCCGACGCCAGTGCGGAGGCCGCTGAAGCCGGGCTGCGCACCGCCGCCGCACTCTTCATGTTCTGGAGCTTTCGGGGCCAGTACAGCGAAGGCCGACGCTGGCTCGACCGCGTCCTCACCCACCCCGCCGCGCATTCGATCCTCGATCGTGTCAAAGCACTCCATACGAGCACGATCATGGCCTCGGTCCAGGGTGACCTGCCGCGCGCGGCCGCCTTCGTAGCGCAGGCACACGCCCTCGCCGAACAGGACCCCGCGCCCACAACCAAGGCGGTGGCCGCGTCCGCCGAGGGAGCCCTGGCACTGTATCGGCGCGAGCACGATCGGGCGGTATCCGCGCTAGAGCCCACCCTGGCCGTATTCGAATCGAATACGCGGGGTCATCTGTATATCTCCGCGTTGTCCATGCTCGGTTGGGCATGTGCGCTCGGGGGAGATACCGAGCGGGCGACCGAATACCGCGAGCGAATACTTTCCATCACCGGAGCATGCGGCGAATCGCTGTTCCGGTCGACCACGCTGTGGGGAGTCGGCATCGACACATGGCGACAAGGCGAGCGGCACCACGCACAAGAACTGCTGCTGGAATCGCTGCGTGCCAGTCGGCCGGTGCACAGCCCATTCGTCACGGCGCTCGACCTCGAGGGACTGGCCTGGACTGCCGTCCACGACGACGGTGAACGCGCCGCCATGCTGATGGGTGCCGCGGAAAACCTGTTGCGCTCCACCTCGGGCATCACAACCTTTTTCAACGAGCTGTCCCACTTTCACGACGAATGCGAGCGCACGGTGCGTCGCGCACTCGGTGACCGGAGATTCGACGCGGCATTCCGGCGCGGACAGGCCATGGGGATGAACGACGCGGTGGCCTACGCCCTGGGAGAACCGCGAGCCGCCGCACCATTGGATTCGGAAATGACATTGACCAAGCGTGAACTGGAGGTCGCGCGCCTTGTCGCCCAAGGACTCACCAACAAGCAGATCGCCACAAAACTGGTGCTCTCCCAACGCACGGCCGAGGGCCACGTCGAACATATCCTGAGCAAACTCGGATTCGCCTCCCGCGCCCAGATCGCGGCCTGGATCGTGGACGAGGCCCGGCACTAGGCCCCATGGGCGTGTCGCCACGCTGTCGAAATGGCTTGCAATCCAAGGGATCGCCATACTGTGGCGCTATGACTTCCGGGAGCGGTTCGGTCTTGGCCACCAGAACCCTCGCCGTGGGTGGTAAGCGGGTCCTCATCACGATCGGGAGGCCCTGCCCAGACCAGTCGGCGGAGGATCCGGCATACATCTGTCGCATCGATATCGACGGGATGGCCCTCGCCCCGATCCGACTAGAGAGCAGCGCGGATACACCTGCGCGCACGGTGGCGATCGGGCTGCGCAGGACCGCCGAACACTTGGAAGTCGGCTTGGCCGAACTGCTATCCGATGCCCACATCGGGATTGCCCCGTACCGGCATCCGCCGGTCCGTTCGTCAGATCAATGACCGGTCGGCACCTTCTGAAATCCTTGTGGCAGAAGGGAGTCCGAGTTCGCGCCGCTCGGGGACCTGGGTGATGGCCGGGTTCAAAGAGCCGTGAAGGTGCCGACGCCCGAGGACACGGTGATGCCGAGGCCGCCCGCGGTGGCGAGTGCGACGATCCGACCTGCTCCGGTGAATACCGGCACCGGCATCGGGGCGCAGTCGCAGGGCGGCTGCGCCGTCTCCCGATCTGCCACGTCGACTACACCGGATGCTCCGGTGTTCAGGTTGAACCACTGGATCCGGGCGTGGGAATCGAGCGCGCTGTTGCCGCCGAAGGGTCCGGGGTTGGCGACACCGAAGGTGGTGACGCCGGAGTTGTCGCCAACGGTCGCGGTCATGTAGATGCTCAATTGCGTCGGGACACCCCATGTTTGGGTTATCTTCACCAGCGGCAGCTGGAACGTGGTCGTCTGTGCGGCGCGGGCAACGCTGTGCTGCCCGAGCACCAACGCACCTACGGCCGCGGCCGCCAAAACCAGTCTGGCGCCCACGCGGACAGCTCGGCGAACCACATTCTTCGTCACTAGCCCTCCTCGCAATCGATTCCGGCCCGTATCGGCACCGACAACGCAATGACAACCGATGACATGATCACCGGACCGGCGTCGCCGAGAGCCGCATTCATGGTGCTACCTGCGCATTCGACAAGGAGCATCCTGCCAAGTAAACAGCTCGAGACGCGATATTCGCCGCATCGACCCGCCAGACGCTGTGACGAATCGACAGGTGAGTCGGCACCAGCAGTCGGGGCAGCCCCGGCAGTTACATATCCATGCGGCCGTTGACACTCCACACCTGGCCGGTGATGTATGAGGACGCGTCGGCGGCCAGGAAGTGGACCACCCGCGCGATCTCCTCGGGTCGTCCCGCCCGGCCGACGGGGATTCGGCCGGTGAGCGCGTGCATCACCTTCTCCGGGATCGCCGCGGTCATATCGGTGGTGACGAGGCCGGGCGTGACGGTATTCACCGTGATGCCGATGCTGTCGTCGCTGCGCTTGCCGGAGCGCGCGAGCTGGAAGGCGGCCTCCTTCGCCAGGGTCTTGGTGAGACCGAACAATCCGGATTCGGAGGCGGCGTAGTTGGCCTGGCCGATATTGCCGGTCTCACCGACAACGGTAGAAACGTTGACGATGCGTCCGGTGCCACGCTCCACCATGTGCGCCAGTGCGGCCTGGGAGAGGAAGAAGGCGCCGGAGGTTCCTACAATGAACAGGTGACGACCTTTCGTCGCGATAGCGAAGTCGAACTCCGCGACTACGTGGCATGGATCGCCGCCCGTATGAACGAGCGGGTGACGGAAATAGGCGCGACCATCCGAGGGGAACTCGAGAAGGAAATAGCCGAACTGCGCGACGACACGCATTCCCGGGAACTGCTGGGGGCCAGCGTGGAAGCCAATGTCGAGACACTGCTGCAGGCGGTGCGTCACGATATCCCGGTCGCGCGCATCCAGGCGCCGACGGCCGCGATCGAGTACGCCAAACGCCTGGCCCAGCACGGGGTTTCGGTCAATGCGCTGATTCGCGCCTACTGGGTCGGGCAGCGCCGGATGAGCGAACTGGTCTTCGCGGAAGTGCGCGCCGCCGACATCACGGCATCACAGCGCATCGACGTCCTGCAAACCCTCACCACGACGCTGTACAGCTACATCGACTCCATCACCCGTCAGGTGGTCGCCGCCTACCAGGGTGAGCGGGAACAGTGGCTGGAGAACCAGAACAGCATCCGCGCACTGGAAGTCCGCGAAGTGCTGAACGGGACCGGCACCATCGACATCGACGCGGCGACCGAGTCGATCCGCTATCCGTTGCGCTGGCATCATCTCGCGCTGGTGCTGTGGTATCCGGAGCTGAGCACCGATGGTGACGAACTCCCCCGGATGCAGCGGTTCGTGCGGGAGCTGGGCGAAGCGGCGGGCACGGCGGCGCGCCCGCTGTTCGCCGCCGCCGATCGGGTCAGCGCATGGGTGTGGCTGCCGTACCGATCGCTGCCCGCCGACCTGGTCGACACCGTCCGCAGGTTCGCCGGTAACCGCGCCGACGCCCCCTGCTTCGCGATCGGCACGCCCGACGTCGGGCTCGCGGGCTTCCGCCGGTCACATCGACACGCTCAGGCCGCGCGCGCGGTCGCACTCGCTCGCGGCGCGGATCGTCCGATGGTGTTCTCCGCGACCGATCCGGGACTGTCGGCCGCCGCGCTGCTGTGCGGCGACATCACCGAAGCACGGGAATGGGTGAACGAGGTGCTCGGCGATCTGGCCGCCGACAACGACAACGACGAGCGGCTCCGGGAGACATTGCGGGTATTTCTGCGCAACGGATCGAGCTACAAGGCCGCGGCCGCGGAGATGAACCTGCACTTCAATTCCGTGAAGTACCGGGTGGCACGGGCGGTTGCGCGCCGGGGTCGACCGATAGAAGACGACCGGCTCGAGGTCGAGATGGCGCTGCTGGTGTGCCAGTGGTACGGCACGGCGGCCTTGCGCGAGGACCCGGCGTAGCGCCACTGCGGAAGACAAACATCCGGGCAGACTTCGTGCTCTCGGGACGATGGCACGACCGGCGCGCCGATCTACCGTTCCGGCATCAACTCTGAACGGACCGCGTCGGCAAAGGAGCTGGCGCCGTCCGCAGATCCGATGCCCATCGATAACGCAGCCACGGCATCGAAGCCCACAACGCGGCACCGCCGCCGCGCGCAATGCGGGCGAACGCGGTCGCTGTGTACCCAGGAGAAAATATGACAACGACGACCGACGGCGCCGACGAACTCGCGGCCCCGTTGGACCTGCTGCTGACAACCTCCGCGGTCGGCGTCGGCAGGCGCATGCTGCCGAATACCTCGTGGAATCGGCTGGCGCTGAGCCTGGCCCGCATGACGGCCGCCCTGCATCGCGACATGGTGCTGATGGGACTGCACAATTCCCTGGCCACACCGAATCAGGAAAGTATGCTCGGCACCCCGGTCGACCTGTCGCGGATCACCGTCGACACCTACATCGTGGCCGGTGTCGCCGACCATATCTCGCCGTGGCAGGCCTGCTACCGCAGCGCCCGGTTGCTCGGCAGCAAGGATCTGCAGTTCGTGCTGTCCAGCAGCGGCCATATCGCCGCACTGGTCAACCCACCGGCAAACCCCAAATCCTCCTACCGGATCGGCGCGGCCGACATGGACGATCCCGCCGAGTGGCTGGACTCCGCGACCGCACAGCAGGGCTCCTGGTGGCCGAACTTCGCGGCGTGGCTGGCCGAACGCAGCGGCCACGACACCGACGCACCGGAAAGGCTGGGCAATGCGCAGTTGCCGCCGCTGGATCCCGCGCCGGGCGCCTATGTACTCGAACACTGAAAGAACTTGTGCCGCAGCGACAGTCATGAGCGCACCACAGACCGCAGGGCCGGTCGAATACCGCCACATCGCCATACTCGGGCAGCGGATCCGCGTGCAGGTGCGCTGGGGAACCGGTGTGCCGCTGGTGCTCTGCAATGGCATCGGGGCGGGCTTGGAGGTACTCGATCCGCTCGTCGCCCACCTCGCCCCGACCACAACGATCATCCGCTTCGACGCGCCCGGCAGCGGCGGATCGTCGAATTCGCCATTGCCGTACGGGTTTCCATATCTCGCCCACCTGCTCGGACGGCTGCTCGGCGCACTCGGTATCCGGCAACCGGTCGACATCCTCGGGCTGTCCTGGGGCGGCGCACTGGCGCAGCAATTCGCCCTGCAACACCCGCACCGCTGCCGCAAGCTCATTCTGGTTTCCACCGGTACCGGCATGATCATGATGCCCGGCCATCCGGCGAGGCTGCGGAAAATGCTGACCCCACGACGGTTTCGAGACCATCGCTATGCCGCGTCGATCGCCGGCGAACTCTACGGCGGCACGGTCCGCACCGAACCGGCGATCGTGGAGCAACTGTTCGATCGACAGCCGATTCGCGGATGCCGGCTCGGATATTTCTACCAACTGCTCGCCGGATCGGTCTGGACCAGCATCTTCGCGCTGCCGCTGATCCGGCAACCCACATTGATCATCGCAGGCCGCGACGATCCGGTCGTTCCCGTCGCCAACTCCCGGATCATGCACTGTCTGCTCCCCCACTCGACGCTGCACCTACACGACGGCGGGCACGTCGACCTCATCACCAATGCCGCCGAATTGGCTCCCGTCGTCGAAAGATTCAGAAAGAGGATTTGATTGTGTGGATTCCGACGGAACCACTCCCCGAACCATCGGATACACCTGCCACCGCCGGCCCGCGCCCGGCAACGAGGGGCACCCGCAGCTTCCGCTCGCCGAATCCCCGGTGCGGCAACGACGATATCGCCGCACTCGGAGCACCCGCGCTGGTGCTGGGCGTCATATTGGTTGTCGCCGGGGTCGCCGCGCTGCTGCCGGCGCGGAGTTGGCCGCGCGACTACGGCGTGCTGTTGGTCGTCCTCGCCTATGCCATCTATATGAGTCTCGCCAGTTCGCTGACCGTCTGGGGCTTCCGCTTGACCCGGAGGCCACGCGCACGCGGCAGGCGGTATCGGCGATGAATCTCGGTGCGGGCGTGACCGATGGCCGTCAGTGTCGTTTGGTGACAACAACCGGTTTGATATCGGTGGGTATGCCCGCCAAGGCGGATTCCGGGATGGCGAGCACGGTGGCGAGCACGGAGCGCGGGATGGAATTGATCGCCGCGAGGATGCCGATGTCGTCGTTGGTTTCCGCGGCGCTGGTGTTGAACACGATGAGGACCTCGAGGGGTGCGTCGGTGCGCGCGTTCTCGAAGTAGTGGAAGAAGCCCTGCGGCGCGAATACGAGGTCGCCGGGGTGGGCTTCGAAGGATTGGCTGTGGTAAGTGCCGTCGGAGTGGGTACCGAGAATGGTCCATTTCGCGGTGCCGGAAATGTGGTAGTTCATTTCCCAGGCGCTGGGGTGCCAGTGTGGTTCGCGGATGCCGCCCGGTTCCAGACGTACGAAGTAGGCCGATCCGTTCTGCCCGGCCAACACCGGGAAGCTACCCTCGTGCGCGCCTTGCAGAGTGCCGCCGTCGAATCGCTGCGGATCCGCCGAGGTGAGATGGAACAGGTGTGGAGAGTTCTGCAGGTTCTCGGCGATCTCACCGGTATTCGGCAGCTGACTCGCGACGGTGTCGGCGCAGCCGGTAGCCGCCATCAGTCCCGCGCCCAACGCCGCTCCACCCAGCGCGGCGGCGCCGGTGCCGATGGCCGCGCGCCGGTTGACTCCCGTCGCGTCCGGTTCGGAATCGCTCGACATACGCCTCCGTTCGCACTGGCGGACAGGATGGGTAGCTACGCTGCAGCGCTCGTCAGCATATGTCCCGCTACTTCACGAAGGTGGTAGGACACCCGCGGTTCCGGCGCGGTGCTCGGTGCCGCGACGGGCACGACCTCACGGTAAGGCGAACTGGACACCTCGGCACATCAATAGCGGACCCTGCGCCACGTTGCCGAAACGCCGCGACGCGGCCCGCCTGTGCCCTCCTGATGCGACGAGAGGCGGCCGAGCAGCTGGTACAGCGGCATCCGCAGATCCGCGGCCAGGACATTCATGATCCGCAGCATGGTCGCGCTGTCGAGATCATGCGCGATGAGGATTCGCTCGAGAACCATTGCGCTGAGGACTTGCGTTCGGGTCAGTCCCATTTCGGGAAGCCAACTCAGCCGCCACTGTGCGCTGCGGGTGCCGTTGGCCACCATCGCCGCGAACTCGGCGGATTGCGGGTTCGCGATAGTCGAGTGCGTGACGTGCAGAGCGTCGATATGTTCGGCGATGAGTTCGCCGAGCGGCGTACCCGACCACGTTTCGGGGAGGGCCACGCGCTCGCTCCTCGCCGCTCCCGGCTCGGTGGTCAGCCCTACCGGTGCGCGGGTGGGCACTTCGGCGACTGCTCGGGTTATGACGGCTTGTGTGGGTGCGACCATGTCGAGACTCCTAGAACGCCCGGTGGGGACCAATGGAACGACGTCCAGAATCGTCTCGCCGCGTGCCCTTTGTCGTCGACGCTGACCGCAGTCGACAGACCCCACTACCGTGACAATGCCGATACCTGCTAGCTGCAACTCGGCCCGATCGAGCCCGCTGAATACGGCAGTTCGACGCCACCGGAACCCGCATCGAGCAGCAGAACCGCGCGGTCACGTGAGACGTGCGCTGTCCTGAACCGCCTTCGGGATCGTGATGTACAGCGCCGTGCCGATCCCCGTCGGGCTGCTGACGAGCACATGGCCGCCCAGCACTTCGATGCGGTCTTTGAGACCGATGAGTCCCGACCCTTTCCGGGAGTCGGCGCCGCCGATGCCGTCGTCGCTGATCGTCAGGCAGAGACTGTCGCCCTGCAGCACCGCCCGGACGGATACTTCGGAGGCTCGGGCGTACTTGGCGGCATTCGTCAGCGCTTCGGCCACCGCGTAGTAGGCGCCGATCTCCACCGAATCCGGCAACCGCCGCTCCACCGCGATGTCGAGGTCCACCGGAACGGGGCAGCGGCGGGCCAATGTCTTCAAGGCCGGGACGAGGCCGCCTTTCGACAGGATCGCCGGATGAATTCCGCGCGAGAGTTCCTGGAGATTTTCCGATGCGGCGGTCAGACCGCTCGCGACCCGGGCAATCTGTCCGCTGAGCGCACCGAATTCGGAGGGCACCGAGTCCTGCAGCGTGCGCAATTCCAAGGCGAGGGACACCAGCCGTTGCTGGGCTCCGTCATGTAGATCACGTTCCAGGCGGCGCCGCGCCTCGTCGCCGGCCGCCACGATCCGGATACGCGACGCGGTCAGTTCCGCACGTGATTCCGCGTTGGCGATCGCAGTCGCGACGAGGTCGGCGAAGTCGGCGACGCGGGCCTCGGTATCCGCTGGTAGCGGCCCGGGTTCGACACTGCCGACGACCGCGGCGCCCCACAGATTGCCCTCGACCGCTATCGGCGCCCCTACCCCGCCGCGCAGGCCGAGCTCACGGATGCGCGCCGCAGCCGACCCGAGCGAGTCGCCGGTATCGATCCGGGCCGGGCGGCCGCTGGCGAGAATCATGCCGACGACATTGTCGCCCTCCAGTGACCAGCGTGTTCCGATGGGCATCGCCGTTTCCTGCGTTGGATCGTCATAGGCCGAGACGAGAGTGGCTGTGCCGTCGGATTCGTAGCGCCACAACGACGCGTTGGCAGCGCCGAGCGCGCGGGCCAACTGCTCGGCTACCGTCGCGAAGACCTCGAAGCCGGGCGCGCCGCGCGCCACCAGGGTGGCCACCCGCCGCAGCGCGGCCTGCTGTTCGGCCAGCACACTGATCCGGTCGCGGCTCTCCCGCAGCCCGGCCTTGGCATCCTCGGCTTCGTGGCGGCGTTGTTCGGCTTCGACCGCCCGGACTCGGGCCAGCCCCGCGATGAAGTTCGTGCACAGTGCCGCCACGAGGAATACGACGACGAGCACGCCGTTTTGGAAGTTGAACGGCGCGAACTCGTCGCCGGATCTGGCACCACCGAAATAGGCCAGGGCGATGGCGCTGACCAGCGAGGTGGCTACCGCAAGGCCCAATCCCCACACCATGGAGACCACCAGGATGCCGAGCAGATAGACCGGCTCGAACGTCTCGCCGGGTGACAGATGCTGTAGGAGGATGATCACAAGCGTCTCCAGCGCGATGACGACCGCGGCGATCACGATCCCCAACGACAACGGCGGTGTCGCCGGACGCAGCAACGCCGATAGCACATCCCTCGGCGGCATGAACTCAGTATCCTCCCTCGCCGTGCTCGGACAATCGGGTGGTCATTTCGATTTTCAATTTTCCCGTTAGCGGGGATGCGTGCCGGTAGCGCGCTACCGGACACTGGGGTCATGGTGCAGTCGGCTCAGCGTTTGCGCTGTTTCATCGTGGATGACAGCCTCGACTTTCTCGACGCCGGACGTGAACTGCTCGAGCGCGAGGGGATCACCGTCGTCGGCGTGGCGTCCACCAGTGCTGCGGCACTGCGCGGTGTCGCGGAGCTGGTGCCGGATGTGACGCTTGTCGATATCGAGCTCGGCGCGGAGAACGGCTTCGAACTCGCCGAGCGCCTGCACCGCCATGGTGGGCCTGCGGCACCGCCGGTGATACTGACCTCGGCCCGCGCCGCGCCGGACGTCGCCGATTTGGTCGCCGCGAGCCACGCGGTGGGCTTCCTGACCAAGTCCGCGCTGTCGTCGGGTGCGATCCACGCGCTGCTCGCCGCCGAGGACTGTCCGCTCAGCGCGCATCGAGGAAGGTGACCACCGCGAGGACTCTGCGGTGATCGTCCCCGGTCTCGGGTAGATCCAGTTTGGTCAAGATGCTGCGCACATGCTTCTCGACCGTGCCCTCGGTGACCCACAGGCGACGCGCGATGCCGGCGTTGGATCGGCCCTCGGCCATCAGCGCGAGCACTTCCCGCTCCCGGGCGCTCAGCACGGCCAACGGGTCATCGCGCCGGCGCGCCGATACCAACTCCTGCACCAGAGCCGGATCGATGACCGATGCGCCCTTGGCGATCCGATGCAGGGTGTCGATGAACTCCGCCACGTCGGTGATTCGGCTCTTGAGCAGGTAGCCGATCCGCTGACCGCCGGCCAGCAGCTCCATCGCGTCCTCGACATCGACGTGCGCCGACAGGACCAGGATGCCCGTCTCCGGGAGTTCGCCCCGGATCACCTTGGCCGCGTCGAGCCCCTCGGTGGTGTGCGTCGGCGGCATCCGGATGTCGACGACCACCAGATCAGGAACTTCGTGACGAACCAGCGCCAAGAGTTGCGCGGCGTCTCCGGCCTGCCCCACGACGTCCATACCGCAGTGTGCGAGCAGGCTCGCGACACCTTCGCGAAGCAGGACGTCGTCTTCGGCCAGGATTACCCGCAACAGCCACCTCCGACTGATCAATCCCGAGCTTACCGCCGGCAACTGAGCACAGGGCGCGGCCGACCGAGCGCTCCCGCAGCGGTACCTGCGATCACAGACAACCACTCGCGCCGCAATCGCCGCCGCTAGCAGTGAGCTGCGCAACAGTGCAATCTGGAATGATTCCAATAAAGCTGGAGGTTGTTCGCGATGAGGATCCAGAAAGGAGTACAACCATGACCGCCGCAACTCGGACCCAACGCACCAACCGTCGTCTCGCCGACGATATCCGGAATTTCACCGCTTCCCCGCAGTTCGCCACCAGCCTGCAGCGCGTACTCGTCGATCTCATCGAACTACACCTGCAAGGCAAGCAGGCGCACTGGAACGTCGTCGGGTCGAACTTCCGTGACCTGCACCTACAACTCGATGAACTCGTCGACGCGGCCCGCGCGAGCAGCGACACCATCGCGGAACGGATGCGAGCCCTCGATGCGGTCCCCGACGGGCGGTCCGACACCGTCGCGTCGACCACGAGCCTCCCGCCCTTCCCCGCCGAAGAGGTCGATACCGCCGATGTCGTCGATCTGATCACGACGCGGACCTACGCGGCGATCGACACCATCCGTGACGTGCACGATGCGGTGGACGCCGAAGACCCCAGCACCAGCGACCTGTTGCACCAGGTCATCGACGCACTGGAGAAGCTGGCGTGGATGATCAAGTCGGAGAACCGCAAGGTCTGACCGCCCGCAACGCCATTCGACCCGCCGCAAGCCCGCCAGCTCGCGGCGGGTTCGCTCGAACAGGCCGCTACTCGATTCCGGGATCCGCCGAGTAGCGCAGGCCCATCGCTGCGCCGCCGAGCAGATCGAGAATTCCGTACGCGGACAGGCCCGGACACCCACCCGCCGCGAGTTCACTCGGCGGGTCTGGTCAAGCGATCGATGCACTGGTCGCGAAGTTTGGCGATGGTGGAATTGCCGAGCGCGTGGGCGGCCGGGGAGCCGAGCAGGCACATCAGGCGCAGGTGGAACTCGCTGGCGGTCAGGCCGCCCAAGCCGCCACCCATCGGCAGCGTACCGGTTCCGACAAAGCTCTCATGTGTGACCTGGCCGCCATTCTCCCAGGTCAGGCATGGACCGGCCGCGAGATGCATCAGGTGCTGGAGCACCGCCCGGCCGACCTCCGGTCGCTCGTCACCGACAATCCAGGCCACCTCGATGTGCTCGACGGTGTCGAGCTCACCAGCGGCATCGCCGTCAACCTTGCGAAAGCTTCGGAAGTAGCGCTTCGCATCGAGATCGGAAGCGTCAACATGGACAGAGGGGGAAACGTGCCACGTCAGAGACGTGTCGACTGAACAGAGCAACCGAGGAGGCATCATGACCGTGGTCCAGAACTTCATCGATGGCAAGCTCGTCGACTCGGTCAGCGGTGCGACGATGGCTATCGTCGACCCCGCCACCGGCGATCGGTACGGCACCGCCGCGGTGTCCAACGAACAGGACATCGACAACGCGTACGCGGCGGCGGCCAGGGCGTTCTGCGACTGGAAGCGCACGACGCCGGCGCATCGCCAGAAGGCCCTGTTGGATTTCGCCGACGCGCTGGAGCGTGCCGCGGACGCGCTGGTCGAGGCCGAGGGCCGCAATACCGGCAAGCCGCAACACGTCACCGCGGCCGTAGAGATCCCGCAGATGCTGGATCAGACCCGATTCTTCGCGGGAGCGGCACGGGTACTGGAGGGGAAGTCGGCCTGCGAGTACCTGGCCGGCCACACATCCTGGATCCGACGGGAGCCGGTCGGCGTCATCGGACAGGTGACGCCGTGGAATTACCCGATGATGATGGCGATCTGGAAGTTCGTTCCCGCGATCGCGGCAGGCAACACCGTGGTGATCAAGCCGAGCGACACCACCCCGGTGACGACGGTGATGTTGGCCGAACTGGCCGCTCAGCACCTGCCGCCAGGCGTGCTCAATGTGGTGACCGGTGACCGGACGACCGGTGCGGCGGTGGTCACGCATCCGACCCCGCGGATGGTATCGATCACCGGTTCGGTGGCCGCGGGCCGCGCGGTCGCGGAATCGGCCGGAGCCCACCTGAAGCGCACGCATCTCGAGTTGGGCGGCAAAGCGCCGGTAATCGTGTTCCCCGACGCCGACATCACTGCTACCGCCATCGGTATCACGGCCTCGGGTTATTTCAATGCCGGGCAGGATTGCACGGCGGCCACCCGGGTGCTCGGCCACGCGTCGGTGGCCGAAGACCTGACCGCGGCGCTGGCCGAGCAGGCCGACAATGCGACAACGACATTCGGCAAGACCACCGATGACGAGGGCGCCTGGGTGCCGCCGGTCAATAACGCCAACCAACTACAACGAGTGCTCGGCTTCCTCGACGAGGTGCCCGATCACGCGTCGGTCGTGACCGGTGGGCACCGGCAGGGTGACCACGGGTACTACATCGAGCCGACGGTCATCGGCGGGCTGCGGCAGGCCGACCGGCTGAGCCGGCACGAGATCTTCGGCCCGGTGATCACCGTGCAGTCGTTCACCGACGAAGACGAGGCGATCCGGTGGGCCAACGACGTCGAATACGGGCTGGCATCCTCGGTGTGGACCAAAGATGTGTCGCGGGCACTACGCGTATCGGCCGCGCTCGACTTCGGCAGCGTGTGGATCAACACCCACACCGCGCTGATCGCCGAGATGCCGCACGGCGGGTTCAAGTCGTCCGGGCATGGCAAAGATCTATCGATGTACGGGCTGGAGGACTACACCCGCGTCAAGCATGTGATGGCCAAGATCGGCTAGCTAGTTCTCTGCGAGCAATCTCTATCGCCATACGGCTTGCGACCTGACGGGTTACGAACTCTTTTGCGCCGTACCGGGATCCGAGCCCACAATATCGAGTTCAGCTGCCGCATAGCGGGCGCGCAGGACCTTTTGTCGAATTTGCCGACGCTCGTCTCGGGCACCTCGGACACGAATGTCCAGCGTTCGGGCAATTGCCATTTCGCCACTCTGTCGGCCGAGAACGCCCGCAGCGCATCCGCGTCGACCTCGGCTCCGGTGCGTAATGCGGCAGCGACGACGGGACGCTCGTCCCACTTGTCGTCGGGCACGCCGAACACCGCGGCTGCTGTGGGAACGCGCACTCGTCACGGCCACGGGCCAGAGCCTCGATGTGCTGCCCCAGCTCGGGTCGGAAATGTGGCGGATCATCGACGACTACTCGAGCGCCGCTGCCGATGCGTACGGCGACTACTGGACCGAACGCGTCCGTCGTGCCGATTCCGAACGCCGTGCACGTTCCTCGACACCCTCCCTCTGGTTCGAATGCGGTGGCTCCAATACCGAAGTCGCGCAACGCCTGCACTATCACCGCAACACCATCCACTTCCGACTGCGCCGCATCGAAACCCGCACCGACCGCCGCTGCTCGGATCCGAAAGCAGCCGCCGAGCCATACGCCGCGCTGACCGCCGCGCGACTCGCTCGACCGGATCCGGCTTGATCACCTGATCCGGCTCTCGTCGACTACCTGTCCAGACGCGGCTCGCGATATCTCCGGACGAGTCGCGTGTTCGACGGTGCGACGGCCGGTTTCGAGCCGCGGTCGTGAATGTCCGGATTGTGGCCGAGCCCGGCGAGTTACGCGGCCCAGGAGATCAATTGTCCCGTCGACACGGTAGGGTCTGCCGAAAGGTTCGAGTGCTGGTCGGCGTATCGAACCTCCTGCGCCGGTAGAGACTTCGAGTCCCGGTGTCGCGAGCGATCCATTCTCGACGGAACAGACTGTGTCGGTATCTATTCGACTGGAGTGCTATGACCAGGGGATATCTGAGGAGTATTGCAGCTTTCACCACAATGGTCGGTGCGGCGACCACCGGTATTGCCACCGCACCCGCCATTGCGGCACCCGGCGAAGTCGATGCCGGTGGCATGCACATCGTCGCATCGGTCGACACGAGCGATGTCTTTCCGGCCGGGGGCGATACCCCGGCCGGAATCCCGTTCGCGCACGCGGTCAAAGTGTCCGGAAATTACTCGGTGTCGCTCAGCGGTGTTTCATCGGTTCGCGACGGGGAAATGGCGGTCGGATACGTGGTCGGTTGCGCCGTGGATCTTTCCAACGGCCTCTCCCTCGCGATTACCCCCGCCGTAGGCGCCAGCATGGGTATCGCCCCCTCGGCCGCGTTGACGCTGAGCATGGACTCGATGCCCAGCGTCACTTTCGCAGTTCAACCGAGCGCTTCCGTCAATGCCGGTCTCGCCGGAACGATCGAGTTGACCCTCGCACCGGGGGCCGTTACGGCGGTGGTTATCGGTGCGGCCAGCCTGGATCAGGACGCGGCGTTCCCCTACACCTTCGGCCACACCAATACGCCACTGAGTGTCAGCTCATGCGCGGCACCCGCGTCGGCCGTCCCGTTCGTCACCGTGCGCGCCGACGGCACCAACGGAACCGCCCAGACAACCGGCTATGGACCACAATTCACGTTCTAGGGGGCGCAGCCGCCGGGTGCTCGGGCTGTCGACGACGCTCGCCGGACAATGCTGGTGCGGGGTTGCTCGTCGCGACCGGGTGAGCGAGTTGGGTCCGGTCGAGCCGGAGCAATGCGAAGGCGGCGCACACACCGATCACGATGAGCCCCGACCACACCGCCCAGTCGACTCCGGTGGCGCGGGCGGCGCCGACCACGGCGCCGGTTGCCAAGTTGCCCGCCAGAATGCCGACGCCGACCACCGTGTTGTAGAACCCGTAGTGGGTTGCCACGAGTTTCCCGTTGGCCAGGGATACGACCGTGTCCATCTCGAACGGGAATACCGTCGCGGTGCCGACCGCCAGCAATGCCGCCGACACAAGCAATGCCACCACGGCCGCGCCGACGCCGAAACGTCCAGGCCCAGGGACGATCACCAGAGGTAGGAATGACACGGCGAGTATGCCCATCCCGACGACCAGACTGCGTCCGCTCCCCCATCTTTCGCGGAACCAGGCAGTGATGCGTAGCTGACCGGCGACCGCTACCACCCCTGACACCACGAACAGTGCCGATACCAGGATCTGTGCGCGCGCACCCGCGATGAACTCCGCGTGTAGCGGCAGCGCCAGATAAACCTGGAACGACAGCACATACGAGCCGATCATCGCGATCGCGAAGGCGAGGAATCGGCGGTTCGCGACCACGGTCCGCCAGTCGTCGAGAACCGACGACTGCTCGTTGGCGAACTCCGCCCGACGGGTCGGCAGCGCGCACAACTGCGCCACCGTCAGCGCCGCGAACACCAGCGCGGCGATACCTGCGGTGACCCGGAAATCGACCGCCATCAGTGCGAGTCCGACCAGTGGTCCGGCCAGGATGCCCGCTTGATAGAAGATGTTGAACACGGCGAATGCCTCCACCCGCCGCTCCCCGGCATCGGCTGCGAGGTAGGCGCGTACCGCCGGGTTGAACAGGGCGCCCGCGAAACCTGTTGCCGCCGAGGCGATCAGCAGACCGGGCAGGGATGTCGCGAAAACCAGCAGTGCGAAACCGCCGGTGCGCAGCAGACATCCGGCCACGATGAGCGGTTTGTAGCCCAGCCGGTCGGCCAGCGTGCCGCCGATCAGGAACATGCCCTGCTGCGAGAAGTTGCGCACACCCAGCACCAGACCGACGGCCCACGCCGCCAAGCCGAGCGGACCCGCCAGATACCCGGCCAAGTACGGCATCAACATGTAGAAGCCCAGGTTGATGCCGAACTGGTTGACCATCAACAAACGTGCCGGGAGGTCGAAGCTACGGAACTTTCCGAAAACCGTCACCGGGCTGCCCCCTGATCCGAAGATTGTTCGCGCGGGTCGACAACTGTGCCGCAACGGGTCCAGGCGGTCACGACCCGTTCGGCCGGATGCGTGATGGTGTCGGGGGCGGTCGGCGGCTCGGCATCGAGCAGTCCGTGCTCGGCGCAGTAGGTGTCGCTGTAGACGGTGTCGAAATAGCGTTGCGGGCCATCGGGAAATACGGCCGCGATCCGGGCATCGGCGTCGTGGGTGCGCGCCGCCCAGCCCGCGACCAGCGCCACCGCACCGACGCTCCAGCCGCCGGTGGCATAGTGCGTGGCGGCCAGGGCGCGGCAGGCCCACACCGCTTCCGACGGTGCGACCCAATGGATTTCGTCGAACGCGCCGTAGTCGACGTTGGTCGGGTAGATGCTCGACCCGAGACCACGCATCAGCCGTGGTCCCGCCGGTTGGCCGAAGATCGTGGAGGCCAGCGTGTCCACGCCGATGAGTTTCAGGTCGGGATCGAACCGCCGCAGCACCCTCGCGACCCCGGCCGAATGGCCGCCGGTGCCCACCGCGCACACCAGCACATCCACCGTCCCGAGCTGTTCCACCAGTTCGAGCGCCAACGATTCATAGCCGTCGACATTGTCGGGGTTGTTGTACTGGTCCGGGCACCATGCCCCGGATTCCTCGGCCAGCAACTCGGCGACCCGATCCCGACGTGCTTGTTGCCAACCGCCGTTCGGGTGCGGCTGGGCGACGAGATCTACGCGAGCACCATAGGCCGCGAGCATTCGGGCGACGATGGGTTCCAAGCCGGGATCGGTCACCACCGTGACCGGATGGCAGTATACCATGCCTGCCAGCGCCAAACCCAATCCCAGTGTGCCGCTGGATGATTCAATGATTCGTGCGCCGGCTGCGAGGGCGCCGCGCGCTTCGGCTCGCCGCACCATGTGCAGCGCCGGGCGGTCCTTCATGCCGCCGGGATTGAATCCTTCGAGCTTGGCCCAGAAACCCCGACCGGCGGGTGCGAGCGGGGCGCCGACCCACAGCACCGGCGTGTTGCCGACCAGCGCGCGGGCCTGCCGGGCGGCACCCGGTGCCGGGATCAGCGCCGGGGGCACCTCGGGCCTGTCGAGCACGATCTTGTTCATGACTGTCGCTTCCTGATCGAGACCGCCATGCGGCGGCGCGGACGTTGAACGGCAGCGAACACCGGCCGACGACACACAGCGTCGGCCTGGCGCTGACCGATCAGCGTCGGGCGATACAGAACCGCGTGAGAATGTCCCGACCAGCAGCGGCGGGCGGGGATACCGGCGGACCGCGCACGGCCCCGGCGAGTGCCGAATAGATGGCTGTGGCAACGATGGCAACGACCGCGATCAAGGTGAGAAGGCGCAGCGCCGCGAAGTTCTCGGCCGCACTCGGTCGCACCGATTTGACGATGCAGTGGGCAAGATGTGCGCCACAGGGCTCGTGCGACGCGTCGATGACCGCATGAGCGGAATCGGCGGCGGCGGTGAGAAATTCGCCCGGCACCGTTCGGGCATGGGCACCGGCGTGCTCGTGGTCATCCATGCGAGCGCAGTGGACCATCGGCGCCATGAGCAGCACCGCGACGAGCACCGCTACTACGGGGCCACCGTGCCGCAACCGCCCGATGAGGTTCACAATGAGCCAACTATAGCGACGGTCCGGTGGCAAACGGCGGCAGCGCGGGTCGCGGCATCGGATGTTCGGGATCGGCGTCCCGATGGCACACACCGGATGCTCGTCGCCGCACAGTTCTCGCTGTCGCATCTGGCCTGGTTGCTCACCTACCCGATCGCCGGATGGCCGACCACTGTGGCAGTGGAAATTGCCGGCGTCGCGAAGGCGCTCCCGTGCACTACCCGCGCTTTTTGTCGAATCCTGCGTAGCTCGGATCTCCTCGGCTACCCCCATCCGCTCATCGGCCCCGCACGGCGGCCCGGATTCGATCCTGCACCTCGACAACCGCAGGTCACCACCATCGTCTTCATCGTCACCTCCTACTCGGGCCAGACCTTCGACCAGATCGAGAACGCGTTCTCCCCGCCTGGTCGACGGCATCTCCGACACCGAAATCGCCCGCTACGACCTGACCGGCGGTGGCACCACACCGGACTGGTCATGGGCAAACTCTTCCGCCCGGACGGGGTATGGCAGTTCGGCGCGATCGGCGACGCCATCCGCGCACAACATCCCGTCGAGGCCATCCCTCGACTGCGGGCGTGCTTGACGTAGCAGCGACGGTCCGGAGGGGGCTTCGCCTACGACTTGAAGCAGTCGACCTGGGTCGCCCCGAGTTCGTCTGCTGCGCGAGCCCCGGGGTGATCCACGTCACGGGCGATGCTGTCAGGAATTCGGGGGCTGTCGCGTTCAGGTAGCACGCGAACCAGACAGGAGCGAACCATGAAGCACCGCATCGTCGTCCTCGGGGCCGGATACGCCGGAGCCTTCTCCGCCGGATACCTGGCCCGCCAACTCCACTCCGACGACTTCGAGATCACCGTCGTCAACGCGGAACCCGATTTCGTCGAGCGGCTGCGCCTGCATCAGCTCGCCGCCGGGCACGATCTCCGCCACCGGCCGCTGGCAGAGGTGTTCGCGGGCACCGGCATCCGGCTACGACTGGCGCGGGTAACCGACGTCGACGCCGAGCACCGGACTGTCACAGTCGCCGACGGCGAGGGCATCGCCCGGCTCGAATACGACACCCTCCTCTACACGCTCGGCAGCACCGCCGCCGACCACGGCGTTCCGGGCGTCGACGAGCACGCCTACCATGTGGCCGCGCGGCCGTCCGCGCTGCGCCTGCGCGCACGCCTGGATGAGCTGGGCGAGGACGGCAAGGTGCTGGTAGTCGGCGGCAACCTGACCGCGATCGAGGCCGTCACCGAGATCGCCGAGGCCCGTCCTGGACTGCGGGTCAGCCTCGTCACCAGCGGCGAACTGGGCGGCTGGCTGGGCCCGAAGGCCCGGCGTCACCTGCTGCGTACCTTCGACCGGTTCGGCATTACGGTCCACGAGCACACCGCCATCGAGCGCGTCGAGGAAGCGGCCGTGATCGCCGCCGACGGCACCGTTTTCGCCGCCGACGCGACCGTGTGGGCCGCCGGCTTCGCCGTCCACCCGATTGCCGCCGCCAGCGGCCTCGCGGTGGAACCCAACGGCCAGATCACGGTCGACCGTCAGATGCGGTCGGTCTCACACCCGGATGTCTACGTTGCCGGTGACAGCGCCTTCGTCATCGGCGAGAACGGTCATCCATTGCCGATGTCCTGCGCTTCCGCGGGATTTACCGGCATGCAGGCGACGGCCGCGATCATCGGGGACCGGACCGGGCGCAAGATCAAGGCGACCACACTGTCCTATTTCGGCAACCACATCAGCCTCGGACGCAAGGACGGGATCTTCCAGCTGGTCGATGGTGACGCTCGCTCGAAGCCCGGGGCCCTTTGCGGCCGGTCGGCGGCGCGCGTCAAGTCGGCGATCGTGGCAACCAGCGGCTGGGCCATCAGCCGCCCGACCTTCGGCAGGCCGAGTCACCAGTACCGCTTGGCCACCACCCGAGAGCACTCGTCCGTCGTGATCGCCGCATAGATTTGTGCTCATGGACACTGCCACCGTGGCGCGTTTCGAGGCCAGTCGGAACCGGCTGGCCTCGCTCGCCTACCGTCTGCTCGGCTCGGCCGCCGACGCCGAGGACACGGTGCAGGACGCGTTCCTGCGGTGGCAGGCCGCCGACCGGGAGTATGTCGAGGTCCCCGAGGCATGGCTGACCAAGATCGTCACCAATCTGGCGCTCGACCGGCTCCGTTCGGCGAAGGTGCGGCGCGAACGCGCGGTCGGCGCCTGGATGCCCGAACCGCTCCTCGACGGCGACCCGATGCTGGGCCCGGCCGACACCGTCGAGCAGCGGGAATCGGTGACCCTGGCGGTGCTGACGCTCATGGAGCGTCTGTCGCCGATCGAACGGGCCGTTTACGTGCTGCGCGAGGCCTTTTCGTACAGCCACGCCGAAATAGCCGAGATCCTCGGTATCACCGAGTCCGGGAGTCAGCAGCACGCCCACCGAGCCCGGCGTCGAATCGCCGCCGCCGGCAATGGCACTGACGTCGACCATGCTTCCGCGCGTCGAATCGTCGAGGCGTTCGTCGCTGCCGCCGCCTCGGGCCGGACCGAACGGCTGGTTGCGCTGCTGACCGACGACGCGACCGGCATCTCCGACGGCGCCGGGCTGGGACTGGTCGAGAAGCTGATCCGGTACTCGACCCCGGCGACGATCGCCAGCGCGGTGCGGGCCGGCTTCAAACCAACTCCGGCCAAGCGCAGACTCGCCGGTGGCTCGCCCTCGATCCATGCCGTGGTTGTCAACGGCTGCCCGGCGATGCTCGCCACGCTCGACGACCGGGCCGTGGGTGTCGTGATCCTGGAGATCCGTGATGACAAGATCGCAGGCGTGCGCGGCATCGCGGCCCCGGACCGACTCGGTCGCCTCACGGCGGAATGGCAGCGGCAGGACCATGATGTCCCGCTGATCGAATCGTGGTAACCGGCCGTCCGGCACCCGATGTCGATGGGACGATCGTCTACTCGGGCTACGTCGACACCGAAATGCTCGCCACGTTCCGAACCGGTGAGATCGCCCGCGAATACGAGAAGGCGGTCCCGTGTCTGCTCCAGCACCACTTTTCCGAGCTCGGGTGCACCGCCGAAACCCTTGGGGTGGTCGAACCAAACCCCGGATGCCTATCAACGTCCCCGACCCGGAGTCGATGCCGGACGCAAAGCAATCCTCTCCCAACAGCGATTACTCAGCGGAAGTCGCGCGGACGAGCGGACTGCGCACCCCGAAGTCCAACCTTTGCGACAGAGCTCCTTCACAGCAGGTCATGGATATGGACGCGACGGCCGCGCGAGACTAATCGGATTCGAGCAACTCGACCAGATCGGCCTTGCGGATCCCGCCGTGCACCCCGCATACCCGGTCCACCACCTGCGATACCGCGAAATCACCTGCGGCCGAGAGATAGGCGTAGGCGTGTGCCCGGTCTATGCCCGCGTCGGTCAACAGCTCGATCGCGCCGCGAACGCATTCGCGCATGGCCTCGTTCAGATCGGCGTCCAGCCCGATCGGGATGATCAGGTCGCTGGTCTCGCCCCACAACCTGCGCGGCGCGATCAGCGGGAAATCAGATCGAACCGCAGGGTGGCGCGCAGCGGGGCCTCGAATGCGGTCAGCGCCACCTCGCCGTCGCCCTGGGCATGATGCGGGTCGCCGACATAGGCGAGCGCGTCGTCGACACGGCAGCACCGTCCACCCCACCACACTCACGGTGCCTTAGCAGCTCGCGCCACTCACCAAAGACGTTGTGAGCAGGTCGAATACGCTCGCAACGTCCTCCAGGCCGACGCGGAACAACGCACCGAACGCCGCCACCACCAGCATGGAAAGGCGCAGCCAGCCTCGCCACCATCGGAGCCTGGCACCCCACAACCAACCAATCTCACTGTCTCCACAGCGACCCAAAACCCAAAGATCCGAAGCCAACGGCAGGCGTTCTACGGGGAACTTCTCCCGAGCGTTGGCACACCGGCGGTGCCACACACCATGGGTAAACACCGTTAAAATATGCTTTGACCTGGAGCCGCCTGGGGGAATCGAACCCCCGACCTTTTCATTACGAGTGAAGCGCTCTACCGACTGAGCTAAGGCGGCGTGCCTTTCGGCGTCGCGAGTCTATCGTCTCGGCGGCCGGATCGCGAAAACGGGTGGTCAGCGCGACCTGATAGGCAGGCCGATGGTGTCCCGGCCGGTTTCGGTCGGCTGCACCAGCAGGTCAGGCATCGGAAGAGCGGATCCTCGGCCGGTTTCACGAGTGAAGCCCGCGACGGGTGTCGATCGGATGGGCTAGGCGGATTGGGCGGAGATGAGGGTGGCGACCATGGCGGCCAGGGCGAAGCGAGGTTTGACGTTGAGGTCGAGGGCCTCGCGGCAGGCGAGGACGGCTTCGATGGAGCGGAGCAGACCCTCGGGGTGGACGCGGTCGGCGAGATCATGGATCTGGTCGGACATATCGGGGTGGGTGAGGGTGACACCGGAACCACTGCCGGCAGCACCGAAGCGGACGGCGATGGCGTCGCGGTAGACGCCCGCGACGTCGATGAGCGCCCGGTCGAGGGCATCGCGGCCGGTGCGGGTGGCGCGGGATTTCTGCCTGCGCTCCAGGTCCTTGAGCACACCTGCCGAACCTCGGGTCGCACCCGCGGCGCCTTTGCCGGTGCCGCCCGCGCCGAGTGCGGTCGCCAATTCCTCGCGCTCACGTTCGTCGCGGGCCGCACTCATCTGCTTGGCCTCGTCGTCGGCGGATTTCACCAATTCGTCAGCGGCAGCGTAGGCGGCACCTGGCCGCGAAACCGCGCCCACCAACGCCAACGCCCGTTGCCGACGAGCACGCGCCTCCTCGTCGGTGGCCAACCGCCGAGCCCGCCCGACATGACCACCGCTCACCGATGCCGCCCAGGTCGCGGTCTTCTCATCGAGCTTGTCGCGCTCCCGCAGCACCTGCGCGATGGCCGGCACCGAGGGCGTCACCAGATGCACATGCCGACAGCGCGACCGCAGCGTCACGGAGATGTCCTCCGGATCCACCGATGGCGCGCACAGCAGGAATACCGTCCGCTCCGGCGGCTCCTCGACCACCTTCAACAGCACATTGCCCGCCGCCTCGGTCAACCGATCGGCGTCCTCGATCAGCACCACCTGCCATCGGCCGGTGCTCGGCCGCCGTGCGGCGATCTGCACGATCTCGCGCATCTCTTTGGTGCTGATACTCAGCCCCTCTGGAATCACCCGCCGCACATCGCCATGTGTTCCGGCCATCGTGGTCGTACACGCATGGCATCGCCCACATCCGGGCACACCCTCGTCGGTGCACTGCAGCGCGGCCGCAAAGCACAGCGCCGCAACCGATCTCCCCGATCCCGGCGGCCCGGTGAACAGCCACGAATGCGTCATCGCCCCATTGCCCGCGCCTCCACGCGCGGCAATCGAGGCAGCCGTCAACTCGGACTCGACCGCATCCTGGCCGACCAGCCGATCGAAGACACCCGCCACGCCATACACCCTAACCGTCCCCACCGACAGGCTCGTTCCCGCGCCGTCCGAGCGTCCACACCGAACCGGCGTTCCGGCATAGTCATCATCCGGGCGGCGAGTCCGAGCCCCCACCGTCGCTCATGCTCGCTGATAGGTCGTGTTCGCACCATCGAGCGCTTCGCGAATGATGTCGGCGTGACCGCTGTGGTGGGCGATTTCGCGCAGGATGTGCAGCACGGTGAAACGCACCGTCCACCATTCGCGTTCGGGTGTCCACGGCGTGGTCGGTGTGGGAATGGACGTGTTCAGATCGGGTTCGGTCCGGATCAGCTTCTCGGTCGCCGCCGCGACCTCGTCCCAGGCCGCCAGCAGTCCGGCCACCGTCTCATCGGGTCCGAGCACGTACTCGCCATCGAATTTCGAAACGTCGAGTTCGGCCGTTTCATCGCGCTCGATAATGACCGTCGTCCAGTGGCTTTCGCAACTGACCAGGTGGTGCAGCAGGCCACCGAGCGTCAGTTCGCTGACCGTCGTGCGTTGCCGCGCCTGTGCGTCGTCGATGCCGCGCAAAGTGATCCGGAACAGCTCGCGCTGACTGGCGAGCATGGCGATGAGATTCTCGCGTTCCTGGTCGATGGCCATGGACAGTCCCCTTCACGATCGTTCGTCGATACGGGGGAGGCTACGGCAACTTCGGCCAGCACGGCCTCGATCGTCCGAGCGCAGGGCGAACCGCACCGATCGATCGAATCGACCGATCGGTGCAGCCGTCAGGACTTCTTCGCGGCCGCCTTCTTGGCGGCGGTCTTCTTCGCCGCCGTGGTCTTGGCCGCAGTCTTCTTCGCGGCAGCGGTCTTCTTCGCCGGAGTCTTCTTCGCCGCCGCCTTCTTGGCAGTCTTCTTCACCGGCCCACGCGCGCGCCGATCGGCGAGCAGTTCCGAGGCCCGCTCATCGGTGATCGAATCGACCTCGTCGCCCTTGCGCAGACTGGCATTGGTCTCACCGTCGGTGACGTACGGACCGAAACGGCCATCCTTGATCACCATCGGCTTGCCGGTGGCCGCGTCGTTACCGAGCTCGCGCAGCGCCGCGGCGCTGGCGGCCTGGCGTCCGCGTCGCTTGGGCTCGGCGTAGATCTTCAATGCCTCGTCGAGCGTCACGGTGAAGATCTGATCCTCATTGAGCAGCGAACGAGAATCGGTGCCCTTCTTCAGATATGGGCCGTAGCGTCCGTTCTGTGCGGTGATCTCCTCACCGGAAACCGGGTCGGCACCGACAACGCGTGGCAGCGACAACAATTTCAGCGCATCGTCGAGCGTAATCGTCGCCAGGTCCATACCTTTGAACAGCGATCCGGTCCGCGGTTTAGGCGCCGCAGCCTTTTTCGCGGTCTTCTTGGCAGGTGTCGGCCCGTCCTCGGCCGCGGGCTCCGGCAGGATCTCGGTGACGTACGGGCCGAAACGTCCTTCCTTGGCGACGATTTCGTGTCCGGTCGCAGGATCGACACCCAGCGCACGTCCCTCCTGCGGTGTCGAGAAGAGCTTCTCGGCGACCTCGGGGGTCAGTTCGTCGGGCGGCAGATCGTCGGGCAGATTCGCCCGCTGCGAGATCGAATCCCCTTCCGGGTCATCGGGATTGGCGACCATGCGCTCCAGATACGGTCCGAACCGACCGACCCGGACCACGACGTCGCGTCCCTCGTCGTCGACGAACAGCTTGATGGAGTTGACCTCGCGGGCATCGATATCCTCGAGCCGCTCGCCGACCATCCGCTTCAGACCGCCGGAGCGCGCGACCGAACCCTCGACACCGTGGTCGCCACCGAAATAGAAGCTGGACAACCAATTTCCACGCTGCTCACGCCCACCCGCGATGGCATCGAGATCGTCCTCCATCGCGGCGGTGAAGTCGAAGTCGACCAGCCGACCGAAATAAGCCTCGAGCAAACCGACCACAGCGAAGGCGACCCACGACGGTACGAGCGCACTCCCACGCTTGTACACATATCCGCGGTCGAGAATCGTCTTGATGATCGACGAATACGTCGAGGGCCGACCGATGCCGAGGTCTTCGAGTGTCTTGATCAACGAAGCCTCGGTATACCGCGCGGGCGGATTCGTGCTGTGCCCATCGGGATTCAGCTCCACCGCGGTGACGCGCTCACCCTCGTCGAGTGCGGGCAACCGGGATTCGGCGTCATCGGACTGACCGCCCGCCTCCTCGTCGACACTCTCCACGTAGGCCTTGAGAAAGCCCGGGAAGGTGATGGTCCGACCGGAGGCCGAGAACACGCATTCCTCGCCGGTACCCGCGACGCCGGTGATTCGCAGGGTCAGCGTGGTGCCCCTCGCATCGGCCATCTGCGAGGCGACCGTGCGCTGCCAGATCAGCTCGTAGAGCCGGAACTCGTCATTGTCCAACCGCGCATGCAACTGGCCCGGGGTCGCGAAGGTATCGCCCGCCGGGCGGATCGCCTCGTGCGCCTCCTGCGCGTTCTTCACCTTGCGGGTGTATTGCCGCGGCGACGGATGCACGTACTCCGCGCCGTACAGCTGGGTCGCCTGCGATCTGGCCGCGGCGATCGCCGACTCCGACAGCGTGGTCGAGTCGGTACGCATATAGGTGATGTAACCGTTTTCGTACAGCCGCTGCGCGACCCGCATGGTGCGCTCGGCATTGAACCGCAATTTGCGGCCCGCCTCCTGCTGCAACGTCGAGGTCATGAACGGCGCGTACGGCTTGCGCGTATACGGCTTGGCCTCCGCGGAGGAAACCACCAGATCGGCGCCCTCGAGCGCCTCGGCGAGACGGCGGGCATAGGGCTCGTCGAGGACGACAACGCCATTGCCCTTGAGCTGCCCGTCCGGTCCGAAGTCCCGACCGGTGGCAACCCTGGTCCCATCGACGCTGACCAGCCTTGCCCCAAAGGTTCGTGGATTGGTGGCGTCGCCGTTGTCCCCGCCCGCATCCAGCTTCGCCGCGATATCCCAGTACTCGGCCGAGCGGAATGCCATCCGCTCGCGCTCGCGCTGCACGATCACCCGAGTCGCAACCGACTGCACCCGGCCCGCCGACAACCGCGGCATGACCTTTTTCCACAGCACCGGACTGACCTCGTAGCCGTACAACCGGTCCAGGATGCGCCGGGTTTCCTGCGCGTCGACCAGATCGTTATCCAAATCGCGGGTATCGGCGGCGGCGGCCAGAATGGCGGGCTCGGTGATCTCGTGGAACACCATGCGTCGCACCGGCACCTTGGGCTTCAACGTCTCCAACAGGTGCCAGGCGATGGCCTCACCCTCGCGGTCCGGGTCGGTGGCGAGGTAGAGCTCGTCGGCATCGGCCAACAGGGTCTTGAGCTCGGAGACCTTGGCCTTCTTATCCGGACTCACCACATAGATCGGCTCGAAGTCGTTGTCGACGTCGACACCGAGGCGCGCCCAGGACTGCCCCTTGTACTTGGCGGGCACGTCGGCCGCCCCACGCGGCAGGTCCCGGATATGACCGACCGAGGCCTCGACCGTGTAATTGCGACCCAGGTAGGGCGCTATTTTGCGGGCCTTGGTCGGGGACTCGACAATCACGAGACGACGCAGGGGACGGCCCTGGTCGGCTGCACTGCGGTCTCGTGTTGCCACCGGCGAATACACCTTTCCTTATCGACCCGCGCGGCGCTTCTTCGCGCTGTGCGCGGCTGGGGCAAGCGGCGGCGACGAGGACGACGTTGCCACCAGACACGTTTATACCTTGACGCGACGTGTGGCCGAGCGCTTGCGACTCGAACCACAGAGCGTACCTGCGTCGCTGGTGATCAGTATGCAGTGCCTGCCGCGATACGGCCGCACCGCAGGTACGCGCCGATTTTGTGTCTTACCCCAGATATAGCTCGTCCCTCACCTCCGTTACCGGCGGTGAGGGACGAGCGAATCGTTTGCGTCGCTCAGCTGAGCGCGCGAACTCCGGTGGCCTGCGGGCCCTTGGTGCCCTGGCCAACCTCGAACTCGACCTTCTGGTTCTCCTCGAGGGTGCGGAAGCCCGACCCTTGGATCTCGGAGTAGTGGACGAAGACGTCAGCGGAGCCGTCCTCCGGCGCGATGAAGCCGAACCCCTTCTCCGCGTTGAACCACTTCACAGTTCCCTGTGCCATTCTGTTCCTTCTCTTTTCTTACCGGAACGGCGGACAAGTAGGTTCATCCACCGGGTCCGTTCCGACCGCTGTACTGTTGGTTCCCCCTGCAGGAAAGCACCAAGCACACCGTTCGCAACATCGATCCTGCTGACGGTTTGGACTTTGGATCCGTCCCTCGAACACAGAAGCTTGCGACCAGGAACTAGTGAACCATGTCTTCGAGCAATTCAACAGTCGAGTTACCGACAATTTGCAAAAAAGTTGATCTTGCGAATGCGCAGGTGAGGGACACAATGCCGGAATCCAGACTTGTGGTTCGTTTGCTTCCTGATAACCGAGCCAGCGTCTGGCAAACAAGCTGTGACCCAGGTCGCTATTTGGTATCGAAATGGCAGGTGGGACTTCCCAAGCGCACACGTTTCACACTTTCTGCGCGTGTCGCGGAGCCCGAGTCGTGAATCCGACCGAACCGGCAACTCGGCCACGCGCCAGCAACAGCCCGAGTTACGGGGGATCGTTGCTGAATCGTGTCCTGAATGGGGGCCCCGATGAAGACCCCCGGCTCACCCATGTCGTCGAGCTCGCCGCGCGGCCAGCAGCCAGCACTACCTGGCCTGATTGGGCCGCACCCGATGTCGTCGCCGCACTGCGGGCCGCCGGAGTCGAGGCGCCGTGGACGCATCAGACCAGGACCGCGGACCTCGCGGCAAGCGGTCGGCATGTTGTCGTCAGCACCGGCACAGCATCCGGGAAATCGCTGGGCTACCAGCTGCCGTTGCTCACCGCATTGCGCGAAGATCCGCTCGCGACGGCCCTTTATCTGGCGCCTACCAAGGCATTGGGTGCCGATCAGCTACGGGCAATAGCGGAATTGACGCACGAGAGCCCATTGCGGGATGTCCATCCGGCCACTTACGACGGCGATACACCGGCCGAGGTCAGGCAATGGGTGCGCGCCAATGCCCGCTTGATCCTCACCAATCCGGACATGCTGCACGTCGGCATGCTGCGCTCACATCAGCGCTGGGCCAGAGTGCTGCGCAGGCTGCGCTACGTGGTGGTCGACGAATGCCATGCCTACCGGGGCGTATTCGGCTCGCATGTGGCGCTGGTGCTGCGCAGGCTGCGGCGCATTGCGGCGCACTACGGCGCTGATCCCGTATTCATACTGTGCTCGGCGACCACAGCCGACCCCGCCGCCGCGGCATCCCGGCTGATCGGCGCACCCTGTGTCGCGGTCACCGAGGACGGATCGCCGCAGGGCTCGCGCACCATCGCGCTGTGGGAGCCGCCGCTGCTGACCACTTTGACCGGCGAAAACGGTGCGCCGGTTCGGCGGTCGGCGACCTCGGAGGCGGCCAGAATCATGGCCGATCTAGTGGTCGAGGGCGCGCGCACGCTCGCATTCGTCAGGTCGCGACGGGCCGCGGAACTGACCGCGATCGAGGCACGCAGGCTGCTGGCAGATGTCGATCCGGCACTCGGCGAACGGGTCGCCGCCTATCGGGCGGGCTACCTCGCCGAGGATCGGCGCGATCTGGAGGCGGCGCTGTCGGATGGGTCACTGCTCGGGGCCGCCACTACGAATGCGCTGGAGCTCGGGGTCGATATCGCGGGGCTGGATGCGGTCGTGATCTCGGGTTTTCCGGGTACGGTCGCCTCGTTCTGGCAGCAGGCCGGGCGCGCGGGTCGACGCACGCAGGGATCGCTGGTGCTGCTGGTCGCCAGGGACGATCCGCTGGACACCTTCCTGGTCCACCACCCGGAGGCGCTGCTGGACAAACCGATCGAGGCCACCATCACCGATCCACACAATCCCTATGTATTGGGCCCGCAATTGTTGTGCGCGGCACTGGAACTGCCGCTCACCGACGCCGAGGTCGACGTGCTCGGCGCGCGTGAGGTGCTGACCGATCTCGCAGGTCAGGGGTTGATTCGACGCCGGAACGGCGCGGGACGCGACGGCAGCGCGCGCTGGTTCGCAACTGCCGAGACGCAGCCGCACGATGCCGTCGACGTGCGCGGTGGCATCGGCACACCCATTGCCATCGTGGATGGCGAGACCGGCAGATTGCTCGGCACCGCAGATGCCGGGCG
Source organism: Nocardia sp. NPDC052112 (assembly GCF_040680135.1). Taxonomy (NCBI): domain Bacteria; kingdom Bacillati; phylum Actinomycetota; class Actinomycetes; order Mycobacteriales; family Nocardiaceae; genus Nocardia; species Nocardia sp. NPDC052112. The sequence continues at coordinate 113,776 of NZ_JBFAWD010000021.1, forward strand.
GGCGCGGGCGACGCTGCACGAAGGGGCCGTTCACCTGCATCAAGGCGATATCTACCTGGTCGATGAGCTAGATCTCGACGGCGGGGTCGCCTTCGTGCGTGGTACCGATCCGGGCTGGACCACCAGCGCCAGGCAGGTCACCTCCATCGCCGTCGACACGGTGACCGAACAGCGTCGTCACGGCCGGGTGACGACCGCATTGGCGCAGGTCAGCGTGACCAGCCAGGTGATCGGGTATCTGCGAACACTGCGCACGGGCGAGGTGCTGGACCTGGTCGAGTTGGATATGCCGGAGCAGACGCTGCCGACGCGCGCGGTGCTGTACACGGTGACGCCCGAACTGCTGGCCGCGGCAGGCCTGGATACGCCCCAGGTGCCGGGCGCGCTGCACGCTGCCGAGCATGCGGCGATCGGCCTATTGCCGCTGGTCGCGACATGTGATCGGTGGGATATCGGTGGCGTTTCGACCGCCGAACATCCCGATACCGGACTGCCGACGGTGTTCGTCTATGACGGGCAGCCGGGTGGTGCGGGTTTTGCCGAACGGGGGTTCGCGCAGCTATACCGATGGTTGTCGGCGACGCTCGCGGTGATCGAGACGTGCACTTGCGCGGCTGGGTGCCCGTCCTGTGTGCAGTCACCCAAGTGCGGCAACGGCAACCACCCGCTGGACAAGCCGGGTGCGGCCCGCCTGCTGGCGGCGGTGCTGGGCGAATTGGCCGCCGGTACGGGCGACTGAGCGGCGCAGTGGCGGCGCCGCGCTCGATTCGTGACTGCGCCGACCTCCGCACGTGATCACTTGTCGACCTGGCCAGGGGATGACCAGGTGTTATAGGCGCCGCTCGGCGTGCCGTACCCGGTGGCGCCGGGCGTGTCGGACCATCGAATAAAGAGGATTAGATTCATGTTAACTGAGGTATTGCCACGAGCATTAGCGTCCGACGTGCAGATTCATTCGATGCGTTCTGCGGTTACTAGTGAATATAGGCAACGGCGCATTTATTTCGACCATGACAATTACCGAATTCCGGCGCCATGAAGTACCACTGGCGAGTGCATGTACGTACCGGTCACACTCCAACTTCTACGGGTCCGGCCCGAGCAACCGCGCGAACAGTCCGCTTTCCTAACAGACCCATTGGTACATTCCCTTCAACAGTGACAGTCGCATCCCACTGCACGACTTCACACTGCTGAATCCACACTCCCATCCGTCGCGCGATCTCCTCCGCTTCCGCACATCCGACATCGGCACCGCGCGCAAGTTCCCCCGCGACCGTCAATGCCGATAAATCCGCAGCAGCCTGCGCCCGATGCCGCGCGACGACAACGGCCCCGATCTGAGCGATCAATAGCGTCGCGCCGATCAGCGCCGCCAGTGCCAGACAGCCGAACACGGTGGCAATGCCCTCGTCTCGTCGTCCCTCGCCGACCGCGTCCGCGCTGGGGTCCTGCTCCACTCCATCGATACCGTCTCCGGACTCGTCTGCACCGCACTCACGACCAACTGGGTTGTGCGCCTCGACTCGCTGTGTGACCGGGTTGCGTGCGCGGACTCCCCGCGCGATCGAGTTGCCCGCCCGAACTCGCCGTGCGACACCACGCCCCCGCAACCTGCCTCTGGAGGTACATACGTCGCCTCCACGGCCGATTCGACCGTTCGCCCGAGCCCACCTCGCTGTGAGGCCGCACCGACGTGCTGTGCCCGGTGGCACGTCGCGGTCCGTTGGTCGGCCGTTGCGGGTCACGGCTCGGCTCCTGGTTCGCGAGTGGCAACGGCCTCGGCGTGCAGGACCAGCAAGGGCAGCAGGGGTGACCGGGCGGAGACCACCGCGACCACCCGGTCACCCTCACTGCGCAGCGAGATGCCGGCGGTCGGCGGAGCTACCTGCCGCGCCGCCGACAACGCATTCGCTTGATCACCGCGGGCGGCCAGCCGGGCCGCTTCGCGAGCGGCGTCGACGCAGCGCACCTGCGTCGACGCCGCAAGCAAGGCACCGACGCACAACACCACCGCAACCACGACGGCAGCGAGCGCGATCGCCGCCTCAACGGTCACCGCACCCCGATCGTCACCGAGATGCGTTGTACCGCAATAGCTTAACCGACAACCATGCTCGGCTACACAGCGGTGTTCAATGCCTTGTCGATGATCTTCGTCAGCGCGTTCACAATGCTGTCCCCGGTCACCACCCCATAAAGCACGGCCCCGAACGCCGCCGCCGCGATAGTCCCGATCGCATACTCCGCAGTACTCATCCCGTCGTCCGCGACCAGCACCCGCAGCACACGTGCCCGCACTTCCAGGGCAATGGCCCCGAGCCGCCGCACCACCCGATCCCGCACCATCCCCATTCGCACTGTTTTCCCCTCTCATTCCTGCCCGCGCGGCCACTCCGCGCCGACACGTTCTTCCCCGCCACGCACGCCCCGCCACCACGTCACACTGCTCGACATGCCTCAGCTCAGTACCCGGCTCAGCTGCGTCACCCTGGCCGGCGCCGCGATCGACAACACGAAACGTGACCGTCCTCGGCCCAATAAAGTGCCGCGCAAACGCGCACAAATCGGCTGTACTCCGCTCGAGCATCCCCGGCCCAGCGCTGGGTGACGAGATAGTCCTCAACTCGACACCGGGCGACACGGTCGGCCCCGGCCCAGCACTGGGTGGTGCGACAGTACGCAACTCGACACCGGGCCGCGCGGTCGTCCCCGGCTCTGCGGTGAGCGGCGCGAGCGTGCCCGGCACTGCATTGCGCAGCACGATCGTCCCCGGCGCAGCGCTCGGCAGCTCAGCAGCGTCCCCCTGCACCGCGCCGCGATCGACAGCGTCCCGCGTGACCGCATTCGGCCCAACAAAGTGTCGCGCGGACGCGCTCAGGTCGGCCGTACTGCGCCCGCGCGTCCCCGACCCAGCACTGGATGGCGCGGTCGGCCCCAGCTCGGGACTGGTTCGCGCCGTCGACCCCACCCCAACACTCGTTCCCACCGTCGACCCCACCCCAACACTCGTTCCCACCGTCGACCCCACCCCAACACTCGTTCCCACCGTCGACCCCAGCCCTGCGGCGAGTTGCGCAATCGTTCCCGGCACCACATCACGCGGCACGATCGTCCCCAGCGCAGCACTCGATGGCTCGGCATCGCCCCTTTTGACATCGCCGTGCTCGACGGCGCCCTGCGTTATCGTCTGCAGCCCAACATTGCCCCGCTCGGTCGTCCGCAGCTCAGGGCTGGTTCGCGCAGGCCTCCGCAAGACGGCTATGACCGGCGGGAGCGGTCCTGGAGCGGCATTGTTCCGGGCGGTGATGTCCGCCTCCGTAGTTCTTGGCGGCGGGCTCGTGGGAGTCCACCTCCGAGAATGCGGAAGGTGCTGCCGACGACGAGGCAGACGCAGACCCAGAGGCGGCACGCCGGTGTCTCGCTCGGCGAAATTGGTAGCGCATTGCGCAGCATCCGTAGCAGCGACGGTAGCCGGGCTGGCGCCCCGCTCGGTCGTTCGCGAACCTGTCGCTGATGCGGCAGTTGGGTGCGGTGGAGTTCTCACAGCAGTCCACCTCCGAGGACTCGGCCGGCGAGTCCGATTACTACTGGGACGATGCCGAGGCAGACGAAGGCTGGGAGGAAGCAGAGGCCTAGAGGGCCGCCTATCAGGACTCCAGCGCGTTCGGCGCGGGCGGCGGCCGCATCCTCGACTCCGCTGCGGCGTTGTTCCGCCAGTTCGCTGATGGCGGCGGCGAGCGCGGCGCCGGAGCGGGCGGAGCGCCTGGCCATGCGTGCCAGAGAGTCGACCTCCTCGGCACCAGGTTGGCCCGCACCGTCGCGGGCCACCTCGTCCCAGGCGGTTGCGGCGTCCGCGCCCAGCGCCAGTAGGTCGGCTGCCTTACGCAGTGCCGTCCCGAGAGCTGGCGGCGCGCTGGATGCCACCGCGCGGGCCGCTGACGCCATCGGCAACCCGGCTCGTAGGCAGGCGGCCAGCAGGTCGAATACCGAGGCCACGGCCAGCGGATCATTGTTGGTGCCGAGCGAAGAAGCCGGGGCGACCGGCTGCCGGTCCCACTCTCGTATCCCCCGCAATCGCCGATTCATCGCAACTCGTCCGGGCAACACGACCAGTGCCATCGCGAGCAAAAGCACTGGCGCACTCGCAATTTCAGCCATTCCCAACCCTTCGTGGTGTGCGTGACCTGCGGATTTGTTGTTTCATACGAAGACCTTGCGCGTGATCGCGTCGGTCCACAGCAAGCCGGTGCTCACCAAGGCCGCACCGAGCGGCAGCAGTACTGTTCCGGCGCCGGGGCTCAGCAGTACGTGCAGCGGAGCGGCACCCATCAGTTGGCCGAGGCCGATACCCAAGAGCGGTAGGCCCGCAAGGACCGCCGCGGTGGCACGAGCACCGGCCAGCGCCGCAGTGGTGCGGTTGCGAAAACGAATGCGTCCCAATAGGTCCGCACGAGCGGCCGACAGCAGCTCCGCGAGCGCAAGTCCGTGGTGCTCGGCGACCTGCCAGGCGTCCGCGATTCTGGCGAGCTCGGCCTCGACGATGGAACCGGGATCGCGCATCCCATCCGCACCGGAGCCACCGAGTCTGCTGCGTGCCGCACCGACCGCGAAGGCGTGTGCCGCCTCCCCACGTGCTTCCTGCGCGGCAACCTCCGCCGCCGCACTCGGATGCGCACCGACCCGCAGCTCCCCGATCACCGCCTCGAGCGCATCCAACAGATAGGCGCATTCCGCATTGCGCCGCCGATCCCGACTCGCCTGCCGCACGCGGATGCCGACCGTTCCACCAACCAACACCGCCGCAACCATCGGACCGACACCAACAGCCGACAGCCCCACGACAGCGACACCGGATGCAATCCGAAAACAACTGCTCCGGTCGAACTTTCGAACAACACCGGAGGCCATGAACAGCCTGCCGAACCGACGCCGCGAACTCGACGGCGGCGCCAGCAAAACCCCCATCGCCAGACATATCAATGCCGCGATCATCGACGGCACCCTTCGCCAACCAGGCACCACGACGCCAGCTGATTCGCAATTCTCGAGCGCACCGCTACCGCAATCACTGGTCGAGCCATCCGCGAAACAGACGCGATGACAGTGCCGCTGGTGCTGAGAGCGCCGGAGTCCGCGCCGCCACGCTCACACCGGATCCTGGCACTGCCGAAGTCGTCGCCATCAAAGACCCCTCCACCGCGCCCAGCGACAGGGCCACGCGCACGCTCTGCGCCGAAGCCATCCGAACTGCGCATACCGAGCGCGCGAATAACACGACCATCCAACGAGCTATTCGCCATGCAAGGCCGTCGCCGGTGCCGCTCCGGCCACAACCCGCCGGGTTCATCGGTGGCGCGGCGATCAGACCGAATCCCGGTGCCGCCGAAGTCTTTTCCATAGAGGGCACAAGCAAGGCGCCCGATGACAGAGCCATGAACCTCAGTACCGAATCGGCCCGACCTACAGGAGTCAAGCGCACCGATCCCGCGATTTTCGTCGGGCTCCCCACACAACAGACGCAGCGACAGTGCCGCGGGAGCCGAGCTCCTCCATGCGGCAATCAGATCGGACCCTTGCATTGTTGAGTCGTCGCCATCGAGGGCACCCTCCGCCGCGCCCAGCGACAGGGCCACGCGCACGCTCTGCGCCGAAGCCATCCGAACCGCGGGCACCGAGCGCTCCGATGCCGCGGTCATCGGTTGAGCCGTTCGGCGAGGAGATGGGCGAGGGCGGGGGCAGCGGGGGTTGGGACTTGCTCGGCGTGCCAGGCGGCCGTGATGGTGACGTGGCCTTGGGGATCGCGGTCTACGATGCCTATTTCGCGGAGGGCGCGGGTGCCGTCGGCTCGGCGGTGGACGTGCAGTACTACCTGGACGGCTGCGGCGAGTTGGCTGTGCAGGGCGGCTCGGTCCATACCGCCCAGTGCGGCAAGGGCTTCCAGCCGGGCAGGGACCTCGCGCGGGGAATTCGCGTGGACCGTGCCCGCGCCGCCGTCGTGGCCGGTGTTCAGGGCGGTCAGCAGGTCGACCACCTCGGGCCCGCGGACTTCGCCGACGACGATTCGGTCGGGGCGCATCCGCAGGGCCTGCCGGACGAGGTCGCGGACGGTTACCGCGCCGACGCCCTCGACGTTCGCGGTGCGCGCGACCAAGCGCACGACGTGGGGATGTGGGGGCGCTAGTTCGGCGGCGTCTTCGACGCAGATTATGCGTTCGTCGGCGGTGACCTCGGCCAGTAGGCCGGACAGCAGCGTCGTCTTGCCTGCGCCGGTTCCGCCGACCACCAGGAAGGCGAGTCTGGCCCGAATGATCTGCTCCAGTAGAAGTTTCGCCTCGGCGGGTACCGCGCCCGCCGCAGCGAGCGCATCCAGTCCCTGTGTCGCCGGACGCAGCACGCGTAGCGATAGGCAGGTACCGCCGTGTGCCACCGGCGCCAAGACCGCGTGCAGCCGGACTCCGAACGAATCCCCCAGTGCCGCTTCCCTTCCCGACAATCTGCCGTCGACCCACGGCTGCGCATCGTCGAGCCGCCGCCCGGCCGATAGCGCCAACCGCTGCGCCAAGCGGCGCACCGCCGCCTCATCCGGGAAGACGACAGCGGTTCGTTCCAGCCCACGCCCTCGGTCGATCCACACCGCGTCGGGCGCGGTCACCAGTACATCGGCGACCCGAGGATCCTGCAGCAGCGGTTCCAACGGCCCCGCCCCGGTCATCTCGGTCTGCAACAGTCGCAATGCCCGCAGCAGATCGGTATCACCGAGCACGCCACCGGCCTCGGCCCGGATGGCCGCCGCCACCTGCGCCGGATCCGGATCCCCCGAGGCACCGGACAGCCGTTCCCGCACCCGATCCATCAACTCCGAGGTCACCAACGCACTCACCGCAGCTCCTGTCCGCTCGGAGCACTGAGTACGCCCAGTACGGCATCCGCGGCGTCGCGGAGGGGGCCGCGACGGAGAGTGAGGCCGCCGCGTTCGAGGCGCGCGGCGAGGCCGGGTTGGGCTCGGACGGCAGCGAGCAGGGGGAGGTCGAGGACCTCGGCGACCTCGGCACCGCGGAGTCCGCCAGGGGCCGGGCCGCGAACTATCAAGCCCTGGTTGGGATTTCGCTTACCGATATGGGCGGCGACCGATTCGGCGGCGGCGACCGCGCGCAGGCGAGCGGGGACGACCAGGACGACGAGGTCGGCCGCATCAAGTATTTGGTCGGCGTGTGGTCCGCGCTCGCCCGAGATATCGCATATCACCAAATCGCCTGCGGCACGGCCCGCTTCGATGACGGCGCGGACGGCAGCGGGGCCGATTTCGACGGGCAAGCGCCCGGCACCGCCGCGGCCGCAGGACAGTACTGCCAGTCCCGGCGCGGCTGCCGGCAGTGCGCCGTGCAGTGCCGCGGCGGACACCCGACCGTCCTCGATCACCAGATCCGGCCAGCGCAGTCCGGCCCCGGTTTCGATGCCGAGCAGCAGGTCGAGACCACCGCCGACAGGTGCGCCATCGACCAGCACGGTGTCGCGGCGGAACCGCTCGGCGGCGGATCGCAGTCCGGTCGACGCGGCCAATGTGGAGGCGCCCGCACCGCCGCACGCGCCCGCGATCGCCACGACAACACCATCGCCCTTGCGGTTTTCGCCGTGCTCAGCAAACTTCTCGATAAGTCCGACCGCGGCACCTGGCAGCGCGATGACGCGCTCGACGCCGACGGCCGCGGCGGCCTGCCAATCGGTCAATCCGGGTTCCCCGTCGGTCACCAGCACGATGCCGATCCGCCGGAGATAGCCGGCCCGTGCACAGCTCTCTGCCGCCGCTGTGTCGATGATCACCAAGGGCGCCGCCGCCCAGGCATGCCGACCGACAGGGAGCGCACGCTCGTCGAGCTCGCGCGCCGCGGCCGCAGCGACTCGGCGCACCTCATCGCGCAGCCGGGTGTCCTGGATGAGCACGAGCGCGGGCGGCGGGGCCGGCGCCGGGGCGACTTCGAGATTCATGCAGCTCAGCGTGCTCGAAGACGGGGTCGAGCAGAAGATGCAATATGCCGAATGTGGATAACTCGGGGGGTGTGGATAAATCCGGAGAGCCGAAACCGGTGGAACCTGCCCCGAAATAGAGGACGGCCCCAGCCGGGGGGGGAGGAGGCTGGGGCCGTCGGGTTCAGCCCCGGGGGGTCGGGCTGAACGCGCCTGGACTATGTCCAGGTGCCAGCAATACTACACCCAAGCCTGGGCCACAACGCAAGTCTGTCGCGGGAGAACTTTATGGCTACCACCGGCCCGGCGTCTCCGGGGCAAACCGTCGAGCGCACCGGAGGCCCGACCCGTCCGACACCACCGCCGCGGCATGCATATTCTGAACGGGTGACGGCCGATGGCGACCAGACAGAGCTCGAGGACCGGACGGCACGGGACGTGACGGCAACGAAACGACCGAGCGCCGCGGGCGAGCGCGTGGCCGCCTTCTTCGACCTCGATAAGACGGTGATCGCGAAATCGAGCACCTACGTGTTCAGTAAGCCCTTCTATGCGCAGGGTCTACTGAACCGCCGCGCGGTACTGGAGAGCAGTTACGCCCACTTCCTGTTCATGCTCTCCGGCGCCGACCACGATCAGATGGAGCGCATGCGCGCCAATCTGACGAATATGGTCGCGGGCTGGGATGTCGAACAGGTCAAATCCATTGTGGCCGAGACGCTTCACGACCTGGTCGACCCGCTGATCTACGCCGAGGCCGCGGATCTCATTGCCGACCACAAGATCCGGGGACACGATGTGGTGATCGTCTCGGCCTCGGGCGAGGAGATCGTCGGCCCGATCGCCGAGGTGCTCGGCGCGTCGCATACCGCGGCGACCCGGATGGTGGTCGAGGACGGCCGCTATACCGGCGAGGTCGAGTTCTATTGCTACGGAGCGGGTAAGGTGACCGCGATCGAAAAGCTCGCTGCCACTGAAGGTTACGACCTCTCGCGGTGTTACGCCTACTCCGATTCCGTCACCGATCTACCGATGCTGAGCGCGGTGGGGCATCCGACGGTGGTGAACCCGGATCGCAATCTGCGCCGCGAGGCGGTGGCCAAGGGGTGGCCGATTCTCACATTCTCCAATCCGGTGTCGCTGTGGGCGCGATTCCAGAGTCCGTCGTCGACCACCCTTGCCGCGACGGCGGCGGTCGGTCTGAGCGCGGTGGTGGCCGGTGCGATCAGTTACCGGCTGCTGCGCCGACGGCGCTGAGATAGCTGCTCGGGCTCGAACCGCGCGCGAGGGGAGTTCACGGCGGCGGGCGGCTTGCCCAGCGGGTTTGCTGACATAACCAAGAGGCCGTCGCGACCTGGGATTTAACCACGAAACGCCGGTAGACACGCCGATTATTGAATGTTTTCCCAAGCCTTGATGTGAGGGCAGTCACAGGTGTAGAAAGGTAACTACGGAAGGACGGAAGGCCTGAGCGGAGCCGGAAGAGAAGGTTCAGCTCCCCAACCCACCCTTCCCAGCACGGGCACCAGGCACCCACGCGGAGCGCGCCGCGACAAGGGCAGAAGCGTTGTGGGCCTGCGAGATCCGGGGTTTCGACGGCGAGGGCCTCGCACAGGTTGCGGGGATGAACCGGCGGAGTTCGGATTATCGCCGAGGCCGCAGAACACAACCCACCTAGCACGCTTGGTAACCCGGAGTCCGTGCTAGCGGGCGGTGAGGTCGTCAACGACAACGCCGCCCGCTTTGATGTGTATGGACCCCTATCCGGATGCCGCGTCGGCGATCGATGTCGCCTCCCGCGCACCGTCTTCGAAGGCGCCGCAGCACAGGATCACCCAGCCGCCCACCGCATCCGGAGCACCCGAGCCGAATCCGGCCGCCGCATCCAGATACTGCTGACGCCGCCGCAACCAGAACACCTCCGGCACGCCGAGGCTGTGCGGGTCCAGCCCACTGGACGCGGCCACCAGTCGAGAGGCCGCCCGCGCCACGATGCCATCGGCCGTACCGAAGGGTCGCAATGTCAGCAGTTCGCCGTGCACGACAGCCGCGATGACCGGGGCGGGCGCCTTCGATCCGAGCACCGTCTGCACCAGCAGGTCGAGCCGTCCGGCTACGCCGCCGTCCGCGCGCGGCCGCCCGAGCAGTGCCTCGTCGGTCACCAGATCGGCCGCGGCCAGCAGATGCAGCCGGGCCAGCGCCTGCAGCGGTGCGCGCTGCCAGGTGCCGACCAGATTCCGCAGGGCGTCACCGTCGAGCGCCTGACCGACTCGCAGCGAACCCGCCAGGATCGGATCCGCGACCCGGCCGTCGGCCGGCAGTTCAGTGCTGCCGCCCTCGATCGCGGCGGATGAACGCGCGGCACGCACCGCAGCCTCGGCGGCCGTGGTCGGCCAGCCTCGCCGGTTCGCCTTGTGCCGATGTACCGCGGCGAGCGCGTCACGCGCCTTATCGGCGGCTTCGCGCACACCGGGCAGATCGACGAGGGGCTGTAGCGGATCGGTCACTGAAACATTTTGCAGCGCCTTCGGCGCTGCGTGTTCGCGGCCCCCTTGTGTCTCGCGTCCGAGCCGTCGAGACTCGCGACTGCGGCGCCTGCGCTTCGACGACTCGGACGCGAGACGGGCCGCGAACGTCGCTCGTAAGACTCGCTGCGTCGGGGTCCGGGCCGCGAGAGATCCATCGTCCCCTGGTCAGCCTGCCAGCAGGTCCCGTCCCGGAATGGCGTCGAGCAGGCGGCGGGTGTACTCCTCCCTCGGGTTCTCGAAGACCTCGTCGGTGGTGGCCGCTTCGACGATCCTGCCGGTCTGCATGACCAGGACGTCGTCGGCGATTTGCCGGACGACGGCCAGGTCATGGGTAATGAACAGATAGGAAAGCCCGAGCTCGGCTTGTAAATCGTTGAGCAGCTTGAGGATCTGCGCCTGGACGAGGACGTCGAGTGCGGAGACCGCCTCGTCGCAGACCACGACCTCCGGGGAGAGTGCGAGCGCACGGGCCACCGCGACGCGCTGACGCTGGCCACCGGAGAGTTCATTGGGGTAGCGGCGCATTACCGAGGACGGCAGCGACACCTTGTCCAACAGGTCGCGCACCGTTGCCTCGCGTTCCTTGGCGGTGCCGATCTTGTGCGTGCGCAGCGGCTCTTCGATGGTGCGGTAGATCGAGTACATCGGATCCAGCGAACCGTACGGGTCCTGGAAGATCGGCTGCACCCGACGACGAAAAGCGAACGCGCCCCGGCGATCCAGTTTCGCCACGTCACGACCGTCGAAGGTCACCGAACCGGATGTCGGTTCGAGCAGACCGAGAACCATCTGCGCCACGGTGGATTTGCCTGAACCGGATTCGCCGACAATGGCTGTGGTGGTACCGCGCTTCAGCCGGAACGACACATCGTCGACCGCGACGAAATCGGTCGACCTCCACGGTGTGCTGCCCCGAATCTTGAACGCCTTGGTCAGATTCTGCGCGATCACCACGTCATCGGAGACCGCCGCGATCTCGGCATCGGCCGCCGCGACCTCCTCGGCGACCTGGACCGCCTGCTTGCGTACCTCGATGCGCTCACGCACCGAGGACAGCCGCTGTGAGGCGAGTGAGGGCGCCGAATTCACCAGCTTCTTGGTATACAGATGCTGCGGTTCGCGCAGAATCTGCAGTGCCGGACCGGATTCCACCACTTTGCCGCGGTACATCACCACCAGATGTTCGGCGCGCTCCGCGGCCAGGCCCAGGTCGTGGGTGATGAGCAGGACCGCGGTGCCGAGTTCGCTGGTGAGTCCGTCGAGGTGATCGAGGATCTGCCGCTGCACCGTCACGTCGAGGGCCGAGGTCGGCTCGTCGGCGATCAGCAGTTTGGGGCGGCAGGCCAATCCGATGGCGATGAGCGCGCGCTGGCGCATGCCGCCGGAGAATTCGTGCGGATACTGGTTGACCCGGCGCGCCGCATCGGACATACCGGCTTCCTCGAGCAGTTCGACGGCGCGCAGCCTGGCCGCCTTACCCTTGGCAATGCCGTTGGCCTCCAAGGTCTCTCGGATCTGGAACCCGATCTTCCACACCGGATTCAGATTCGACATCGGATCCTGCGGTACCAATCCGATACCGCTGCCGCGTACCGCGACGACCTCCTTCTTCGACGCCTTCGCCAGATCCTTGCCGTCGAATCTGATCGAGCCGGAGGTCACCTTTCCGGTGCCGGGCAGCAGATCGATAATGCTGTGCGCGGTAGTGGACTTCCCGGATCCGGATTCGCCGACAATGGCGACGGTCTGGCCCGGATAAACCGTCAGACCGACATCGCGCACCGCGGGAATCTTCTTGCCCTCGGAGGTGAAGCAGACGTTGAGATCCTCGATCTCGAGCAATGGTTTATCGGACATGGCCGCGGTCACCTCTTCCTCGCCTTCGGATCGAGCGCGTCCCGCAGCGCGTCACCCAGCAGGATGAAGCTCAGCACGGTGAGTGCCAAAGCCGTCGCGGGATAGAACAGAATCGGCGATCCGCCGCGCAGTTCGTGCTGGTTGGTATTGATATCCGAACCCCAGGACACGATCGTGCGCGGCAGACCGACACCGAGGTAGGACAGCGTCGCTTCGGTGACGATGAACGCGCCGAGCCAGATGGTGGTGACCACGATCAGCGGTCCGGCCGCATTCGGCAGCACGTGGCGCAGCAGCGTGCGTATTCGGGATACCCCCAATGCCTTCGCGGCCGTGACATATTCGCTGTTCTTCGCCTCGATCACCGCACTGCGTGCGATGCGTGCCGCCTGTGGCCAGGTGAATGCGGCCAGGATCAGGATGACGGTCCAGATCGTGCGGGAATCGAGCAGCTGCATGATGACGATCGCGGCCAGCATCAGCGGAATCGCGTAGAAAATCTCCGCGACGCGCGACACCACCGAATCGAGCAGTCCGCCGTAGAAGCCCGCGAGAGCCCCGAGCGTGCCACCGACGAGCAGGAATACCGTGGTGGCACCCAGCCCGGCCATTACGGACGCCCGGGCACCGTAAACGGTTCGGGTGTAGACATCGCAACCCTGTTTATCGAAACCGAACGGGTGTCCGGGCCCGCGCGGATCCATGCTGAAATCGCCGTTGCAGTAACGCGGATCCTGATCGGAGAACAGGCCGGGCCACAGCACCACGATGGCGATGAACACGATCAGCACCGCGGCCACGATGAAAATCGGATTGCGGCGCAACTGCCGCCACGCGTCCTGCCAGATGCTGGTCGGCGAACCGGTATCGACGACCTGATCGGTGGCGAGCACCTCGACTTCGTCGGGTGGCGCGACGAAATGCTGCTGCCTGTCCGGAGTTTTCTTCTCGAGCTCAGGCATATCGGATCCTCGGGTCGAGCGCGGCATAGAGCAGATCGATGATCAGATTCGAAATCAGGAAGATCACGATGAGCACGGTCACGAACGAGACCACCGTCGGTGGCTCGCCGCGGGTAATCGCCTGGTACAGCGTCCCACCCACGCCCGGAATATTGAAGATGCCCTCGGTGACGACCGCGCCGCCGATCAGCGCACCGAGATCGGCGCCGAGGAAGGTGATCACCGGAATCATCGAATTACGCAGAATGTGCACGGTGACCACCCGGGGCCGGCTGAGCCCCTTCGCGGTCGCGGTGCGCACGTAATCGGCGGACATGTTCTCCGCCACCGAGTTTCGGGTCAGCCGCAGCACATAGGCGAACGACAGCGACCCGAGCACGAATGCGGGCACGAGCAACTCACCGACACTCGCCTTGCCGGTGACGGTCACCGGCGCGATACCCCACTTCACGCCCAAGACGAACTGGGCGAGGAAGCCGATCACGAAGATCGGCACCGCAATGATGATCAGGCTGAGCACCAGCAGCGTCGAGTCGAACAGTTTGCCTTTGCGCAGTCCCGCGATCAGACCGAAGACCACGCCGAAGACGCCCTCGATGAGCACCGCCATGAATGCCAATTTGATGGTGATCGGAAAGGCACGGGCGAGTTCGTCGCGCACCGGACGGCCGGAGAAGGCCGTCCCGAAGTCGAGCGTGAAAATACCTTTCAGATACAGCAGATACTGCACGATGAACGGACGATCCAGGTGATAACGCGCACGCAGTTGAGCCTCGACGGCGGGCGTCATCGGCTTATCACCGGCCAGCGCGTGGATCGGATCGCCCGGAACTAAGAAGACCAGTGCATAGATGAGCAGCGTCGCCCCGAGGAAGACGGGGATCATTTGAAGCAGACGCCGCACGACATACCAGGCCATTTCATCTCCTGGGTGAGCGGCGCGGTCGTGCCGTCAGAACATACGGCACGACCGCGCCGAGCGGCTACTTCTCGATATTTTCGAAGTCGAACAGACCGTTCCAGGCCAGGTCGGCCTTCTTCACCTTGTCCGAACGTCCCGCCGCGGCAAGGTAGTCGAGTACCGGGATATCGGCCATATCCTTGATCAGCAACGCCTGCGCCTGCGCCACGATCTTGTACGACTCCTCCAGCGTCGGCGCGGCCAGTGCGGCGTCGAGCAGGTGGTCGAATTCGGGGCTCTTGTAGTCGACGTTATTGGTCTCGGAGTAGCTGTAGTACTGCGAGGTGAGGAACTGCAACATCGTCGGGTAGTCGCCCTGCCAGCCGTAGCGGAACGACTTGCCGATCGTCTTCTGGTTCACCAGATCTCGGATGTTCTTGAAGGTCGGATACGGCGCACCGACGGCATCGATACCAAGGGTGTTCTTGATGCTGTTGGCCACGGCCTCGATCCACGCCTGGTGGCCGCCGTCGGAGTTGTAGGCGATTTCGTAGCGACCCGACCACGGCGAAATCGCATCGGCCTGCGCCCAGAGCTTCTTCGCCTCGTCGGGGTTGTACTTCAACACCTCCGAACCGGGCAGGTTGGCGTTGAATCCGGGCAGGGTGCTCGAGGTGAAGTCGCGCGCCGGAATCTTGGTGCCGTTGAAAATGGTGTCGCAGATCTGCTGGCGGTTGATCGCCATCGAGATGGCCCGGCGCCGCAGCAACCCTTCCTCACCGCCGAAATGCGCGACATTGGCCTGGACGCCGATGTGCTGGTTCTGCGCGGACGGCTCCAGGATCGCGCGATCGCCGAGGTCCTTCTTATAGGAGGTCAGCGCGCTGTCCGGAATTGTGTCCAGGGTATCGAGATTGCCAGCCTGCAGATCCGAGTAGGCGGTGTCGAACGACTGGTACATGACGAACCGCAGACCCTTGTTCTTGGGCGGACGTCCGCCTTTGTAGTCCGGGTTGGGCACCAGATCGATCTTGACGTTGTGCTCCCAGGTCTGGAACTTGTACGGGCCGTTGCCGATCGGGCTCTCACCGAAGGCCTTCATATCCTTGAACGCCGCCTCGGGCAACGGATAGAACGGTGCGTAGCCGAGTTCGGTCTCGAAGTCGATGGACGGCGACTTCAGCTCGACGGTGAAGGTTCGGTCGTCGACCACCTTCAGCCCCGACATGGTTTGTGCCGTGGGCTTTTCCGCCGATACCTCGTCGAAACCGACGATCGGGGTGAACGCGTAACTCTGCAACTGACCATTGGTGCCGAGCGCGCCGTAGTTCCAGGCATCGACGAACGACTTCGCGGTCACCGTGGTGCCGTCGGTGAACTTCCAGTCCGGCTTGATGGTGATCGTGTAGGTTTTGCGGTCGGTCGTCTTGATGGACTCGGCCATCTCGTCGTGCGCAACGCCCTTGCCGTCGTAATACTTCAGCCCCGCGAACAGCCGGTCGACGACACGGCCGCCCATGTTCTCGTTGGTATTGGTCGGCACCAACGGATTCTGCGGCTCACCACCGTTCGTGGTGACGATGTCGGCGTCGGCACTATCGCTCGACGAACATGCGGACAGCCCCAGGCTTGTGGCCAGCAGGGCAGCCGCGATCAACGCTGTAGCTCTGTTGAATCTCAACGCGTTCTCCCGATTTCGAGACAGGCGAAGGGGATCCGCGACGACGCATGGGTATCTGCCCAGCGCGCCTCGACTCGATCCGCCTTGGAATGCCTGGGACGTTAGCTATTCGAAGCAGCCTTGTCACCGGATTGACAGAGGTTCGTTCCACTTGTTACCAATCCGGCAACATCGCCGAAACACGCTAAACATTCGGGAGAAAACAGGTATCCACCGGAAGTATGCCTTCGTTGGACTTCCGGTACCTGGAGCTGGTTGACCTATGACGATAGCTACCGAAGGCCCGGTTTGTCAGCGGATCGGGCAGGATACCCGCCGCGGTGACGGGATGGAAACCCGGTGGACACATCAGGCGCGGCCCGGATCACAGTTGGCTACTGTCGAAATCGACTGCGGCTGCCAGCACCAACGGGCTCTACGTGAGGAACAAACGAGATGACGGAAACCACCGACCACCGGGACTCCTACCCGCCGACCGCGGAGTCCGTCGCGGCGGCGAATGCCGACGCATCGTTGTACCAGCGGGCCGCGGCGGATCGCGACACGTTCTGGGCCGAACAGGCCGAGCGACTGCACTGGGAGCAGCCGTGGACGCAGGTGCTCGACTGGAGTGACGCACCCGTCGCCAGGTGGTTCGTCGACGGCAAGCTCAATGTCGCCTACAACTGCGTGGACCGTCATGTGCTCGACGGGCACGGCGATCAGGTCGCCATCCATTGGGAGGGCGAACCGGGCGACTCCCGCGATATCACCTACGCCGAACTCCTCACCGAAGTTTCCCGCGCCGCAAACTATCTGACCGAACTCGGACTCGAGGCGGGCGATCGGGTCGCCATCTATATGCCGATGGTTCCCGAGGCGATCGTATCGATGCTGGCCTGCGCCCGACTCGGACTGACGCATTCGGTGGTATTCGCCGGCTTCTCCCCCACCGCGCTGCGCCAGCGCGTCGACGACGCGAGCGCTCGGTTGATCATCACCACCGACGGTCAGTGGCGGCGCGGTAAGGCCGCCCCGCTCAAGGCGGCCGTCGACGAGGCGCTCTACGCCAATGGCGACGTGCCGCCCCGCCCAAGCGGTCAGGGCTCGAAGGAGGCAGCTGGCGTAACCACGCAGGGCCCCCGCTCGGGCGAAAATGGACACAGTGTCGAACACGTATTGGTGGTGCGCCGCACCGATATCGAGGTGCCGTGGACCGAGGGCCGTGACCTGTGGTGGCACGAGACCGTCGCGCAGGCCTCCCCCGAACATCGGGCGCAGGCCTTCGACGCCGAACATCCGCTGTTCATCCTGTACACCTCCGGCACCACCGGTAAGCCCAAGGGCATCCTGCACACGAGCGGTGGGTATCTCACGCAGGCGTCCTACACCCACCACAATGTCTTCGACCACAAGGCCGGACAGGACATCTACTGGTGCACCGCCGATATCGGCTGGGTCACCGGGCACAGCTACATCGTCTACGGACCGCTGTCGAACCGGACCACCCAGGTCGTCTACGAGGGCACGCCGAACTTCCCGGATGAGCACCGGCACTGGAATATCGTCGAAAAGTACAGCGTCACAATCTATTACACGGCACCGACGTTGGTGCGCACATTCATGAAGTGGGGCAGGGAGATTCCGGCCGCCCACGATCTGTCCAGCATCCGGGTGCTCGGCAGCGTCGGCGAACCGATCAATCCGGAGGCCTGGCGCTGGTACCGCGAGGTGATCGGCGCGAACTCCGCGCCCATTGTGGACACCTGGTGGCAGACCGAGACGGGATCGATCATGATCTCCCCGCTCCCGGGCGTCACAGCAGCCAAACCGGGCGCCGCGATGACCGCGCTGCCCGGTATTTCGGCGAAGGTCGTCGACGAGGAGGGCAAGGTGGTCGAGCTCGGCGAGACCGAGGCCAATGGCTATCTGGTGCTCGATCAGCCGTGGCCGTCGATGCTGCGTGGCATCTGGGGCGATATGGACCGCTACCGGGCAACCTACTGGGAGCGCTACGCCGAGCAGGGTTGGTACTTCGCCGGTGACGGCGCCAAGCTCGATGCCGACGGCGATCTGTGGGTGCTGGGCCGGGTCGACGATGTGATGAATGTGTCGGGTCACCGCATCTCCACCGCCGAGGTCGAATCCGCACTGGTCGGTCACTCCGGAGTGGCCGAGGCCGCCGTGGTCGGCGCCAGCGATGCGACCACCGGCCAGGGCATCGTCGCATTCGTGATCCTGACGGCGGAGGCCAAGGACACCGGCGAGGCACTGATCGACGAACTGAAGGCGGAGGTGTCGCGGGAGATCAGCCCGATCGCCCGGCCGCGCGAGATCCATGTGGTGCCCGAGCTGCCCAAAACCCGCAGCGGCAAGATCATGCGGCGACTGCTGCGCGATGTCGCCGAGGGCCGCGAATTGGGCGATACCTCGACCCTGGTCGATCCGAATGTTTTCGAGGCGATCCGGGCCAGCCGCGCCTGAGTCCGCACCGAAAACGGCACATCATAGGGCCGGTGACGGAATCCGTCACCGGCCTTACCCGTTAGAATTGCGTAAGGTGTGCCGGGAAGCCTGGTCGGCACGCGGTCGTGTACCCAAAGCCGGATCGGTGGGATTGCGCGGCCGCGGTCGGAGTCCACGCTGGCGGAAGGTTTCCATTGATCACCCAAGTGCGCTCGGAGCTGACGCGTTATCTACGCACCGAAACCGTTGGTGGCGCAATACTTCTGATAGCGGCTGCTGCCGCGTTGCTGTGGGCGAACTCGCCGTGGGGCCAGACCTACGTCACCGTCACCGAATACGTCCTGCCGATCAAGGCACTGCATCTGGAACTCACCGTCGCGGACTGGACCAAGGACGGTCTGCTCGCGATCTTCTTCTTCGTCGCCGGATTGGAGCTCAAACGCGAGCTGGTGGTCGGCGAGCTCGCCGATCCCAAGCGGGCGGTGCTACCGATCATCGCGGCGGTCGGCGGCGTGGTCACCCCGGCGCTGATCGCATTCACGGTCGGATTCGGCGTCGACGGGATGGACCGGGGCTGGGCGATACCCGTAGCGACCGATATCGCATTCGCGCTGGCCGTACTGGCCATGACCGGATCCCGGATCCCGGCCAGCGCACGGGTCTTCCTGCTGAGCCTCGCGGTGGTCGACGATCTGCTCGCCATCATCCTGATCGCGGTGCTGTTCACCACGACGCTGTCGGCGCTGTGGCTGCTGGCCGCGGCGGGCTGTTTCGCGGTGTGGGCACTGGCCCAGCACAGGCGGATCTCCACTCCGCTGCTCTATGTGCCGCTGGCGCTGGTCTCCTGGTACGCGCTGCACGAGGCGGGTATCCATCCGACCCTGGCCGGCGTCGCGCTCGGCCTGCTCACCAGGGTGCGCATGGACCCGGGCGAGACCGAAGCTCCGGCAATGCGGCTCGAGCACATGATCCAGCCGATCTCGGCGGGGCTCTGCGTGCCGCTGTTCGCCTTGTTCGCTTCCGGAGTTCCGTTGGACGGCAAGGTTTTCCAGCAGCTGTCCAGCGAGCGGCTGGCACTGGCGATATTTCTCGGATTACTGCTGGGCAAGACCCTCGGTATCTTCGGAATCAGCTGGGTGGCAATCCGATTGGGCATCGCCGAGCGTCCGGCCAACCTGGGCTACCGAGACATGTTCGCCCTCTCGGTGCTCGGCGCGATCGGCTTCACCGTTAGCCTTCTGGTGGCAGAACTCGCGCTGGCGGACGTCGGTGACGGCTCGGCCGTCGAATTGGCCAAGGCCACAGTGTTGGTGACGTCAATGGCGGCGTCGCTCGCGGGTTCGGCGCTACTGTTGCGGCGTGGGCGTGTCCACCAGGCGCGGCGGGACGCGCGTGCGATACAACGAGAGACTGAGGCGGAAGCAGTGCCTGGACAGGGAGAAGGGTCGACCAAGTGAGTTTCGCAAACGGTGGTAGCGGGGACGAGTCGCGTCGCGACCGCACTGTGACCTCGATTCCCCTCTCGGACGCCAACCCGGTCGGGTCGGCGAGCTTCGGCACCCTGGTCCGCGATGCCACCGAGCAGATGTCGACGCTGGTGCGGGCCGAGGTCGAGCTGGCCAAGGCCGAGGTAACCGGGGAGATCAAGAAGGCGCTGCAGGGCAGTGTCTACTTCATTCTCGCGCTGACCGTACTGCTGTTCAGCACCTTCTTCTTTTTCTTTTTCCTGGGCGAGCTGCTCGACGTCTGGCTGGCGCGCTGGGCGGCGTTCCTGATCGTGTTCCTGCTGATGATCGTCGCGACGGCGGTGCTCGCCCTGCTCGGCTATCTGCGGGTCAGGAAACTGCGGGCGCCGGAGAAGACGATCGATTCGCTCAAGCAGGCACGCACGGTGCTGCCGAGCGGATTCGGCTCGCACGAGGAGCACCTCGCGCTCGCGGAGCCGACGCTCCAGCAGCCGTCGAAGTAACCGGCCGGACGGCGCGGCAGCGTCGACTAGGCGGCGGGCCGGACCCCTACTAGGCTCGGTCGGCGTGTCGTCCAACTCGTTTCCCGATCCGTCCAGCGTCCGTTACGACGGTCCGTGGACACATCGGGACGTGCACGCAAACGGCATTCGCTTCCATGTCGTCGAGGCCGCAACCGACCGCCCGGACGCACCACTGGTCGTGTTGCTGCACGGATTCGCCGACCTCTGGTGGTCCTGGCGGCATCAACTGACCGGACTCGCCGAACTCGGCTACCGTGCGGTCGCGGTGGATCTGCGTGGCTACGGCGACAGCGATAAGCCGCCGCGTGGCTATGACGGTTGGACGCTGGCCGGTGATATCGCCGGACTCATCCGTGCCATGGGCTATTCCGAGGCCACGCTGGTCGGACACGCCGACGGCGGATTGGTGTGCTGGACGACCGCTGTGCTGCATCCACGACTGGTGCGCTCGATCGCACTCGTGAGCTCCCCGCATCCGGCCGCGCTGAAGAGCGCGGTGCTGCGGGACCGGCGTCAGCGGCGCACCTGGCTGCCGAATTTCCTGCGCTATCAGCTGCCGCGCTACGGCGAACATCTGCTGACCACCGGCGACGGCTTCGAGGTCGAACGGCTGCTGCGGCAGCGGGTGAGCCGAACCTGGTCGGGCACCGCCGAATTCATCGAGACGGCCGATCGGATGCGCTCGGCCATCCAGATTCCGGGGGCGGCGCACTGTGCGCTGGAATATCAGCGCTGGGCCTTCCGCAGTCAGTGGCGTCCGGATGGTCGGCGGTTCATGGCCACCATGCGAGTGCCGATCCGCATTCCGGTGCTCGCCATGCGCGGTGAACTCGACAACTACATCCTGCCCGCGACCTTCCAGCGCGGTCGGCGGTTCTCACCGCAGCGGCGACAGGTCGTGATTCCGGGCGCGGGTCACTTTGCGCATCAAGAGAATCCGGATGCGGTCACGATGGAGTTGGCCAAACTGCTCGGCTAGCCGGGCCCATCCTGGGCACCTCGTCGAGCGGCTCGAACATGTCGCGGTAAGGCTGGGCCGCGACACTGCGACGCATTCACCCGATGTGGGCGTCCGCACTGGTGTCACGCCGGACCGGTGGATCGACGCGCGGAACCGGCCCGATCACACTTTGGTCGGCACCGCGCTGGACGGACCCGGTGGACGAAAGTTCTCGGCACACCGTCCTGCCTGAGCGACTGCCGGAACCGGGAGCGAGCGTGGCCAGAGCCGAGCCCGGCCGGGGCGACCTCGCGTAGCCGGTCGCCCCGAGCCGTATCAGCTCAGTACGCAGGCTCCGGTCTGGATCGAGGTATTCGACCCGGGTGCGGCCTCCAACTGCGCACGCACCTCGTTCAGGGTCAGCACATAGCCGGTGTCATCGTCGGTGACAGCCGCGCCGAAGACCACGCCGAGCACCTGCCCCTCCGTATCCACCAGCGGCCCACCGGAATTACCTGCTCGCACCAGACCACGGACGGTGTAGACCTCCCGCTCCACCGTGCCGTTGCGGTAGATGGTCGGCCCGGTCAGATCCAGCGTCTCGCGCACTCGAGCCGCACTGGCCGTGTACGGCCCGCCGCCCGGATAGCCGAGCACGATGGCACTGTCGCCGGAGTGTGCGGGCGAGGGCGCCTGCGGGACGATCGGGGCGGTGAGGCCGGGCACCGCGAGCACCGCGACATCCTTGGACGGATCGAACAGCACCACCGTCGCCTCGAGCGGACCGCGCGCGGTATCCACGCTGACGCTCGTCGTACCCGCGACCACGTGCGCATTGGTCATCACGCGTTCAGGCGCGATCACGAAGCCGGAGCCCTCCAGCGCGCGCTGGCAACTCGGCGCGACGCCGCGGATACGCAGCACACTCTGCTGCAGCGAGGCCGCGACCGGACTGGCGAGCACGCTGGGGTCCGGCGGTTCGACCGCCGCGATCGGCGCGCGACCGAACGGACCGATGACATCCGGCAGCCCGGAGGTGTTGAGCAGCTTGGAGAATTCGTTCGGAAGCCGCCGCAGCCAATTCGGGGAGACCTCGTTGACATCGGCGAGCACCTTCGAACCGTTGATGGCCGCGGCGATGGCCGGCTGGGACGAGGTGGCCAGCGGCAAGGCCAGCAGCCACGCGGTGACCAGCACCGCGACCGCCTGCAGCACCGCGCCGACGACACTGTCCACGCTGCGGGTGAACGGATGTCGCATACCGCCACGCGCGGCCCGGCCGAGCACCATGCCCGCGACCTCACCGACGATGACCAGCAGCACGATCAACAGCACGCCGGTGAGTACCCGCGGCCGCCCCTCGTCGACGTGGATCAGAATGTGCGGCGCGATGAGAATGCCCGCGACGGCGCCGAGTACGACGCCGAGGAAGGCGAGCGCGGAAGCCACCGCCCCCTGCCGCCAACCGGAGGAGGCGGCAAGCAGCGCGAGCAGCACCACCGCGATATCGAGCCAAGCCGATGAACTCATAACGTCATCCCTACGGCCGCCAACGCGGTCTCTAGATCGCGAACATCGCTGTGGTCCCAGGCCCGTTCCCATCCGGCGGCTTTGCAGATGCCCGCCAGAATGCCGCCGGTCAGTCCCCACACCAGCATTCCGTCCACCTGGAATGCCGGACTCTGATAGCCGAGGCTGCCGCGCACCATGAAGCGATTCGCCGGTTCGAGCAGATCGGCCAGCGGCACCCGCACGACGCGTTCGGTCTCGGTGTGATTGACCACTCGGACCGCCCTCGGGGTTCGCCAGTATGCCACCACCGGGGTCACATCGAATCGGGACGGTGGCACGAACAGCTTGGGCAGTACGGCAAAGGGGTCGACGCCCTCGCGCGCCAGCCCGGTCTCCTCACAGGCCTCGCGCAGGGCGGTATCGATCGGACCGGAGTCGCCGGGATCGACCGCACCGCCGGGAAAGGCGACCTGACCGCGATGCTGGCGCATGGTGGATGCGCGCTGGGTGAGCAGCACATCCGCATCGGCGGGCAGCCCGCCCGATGCCTCGGGATCGGCTTCGGCCGAACCGCTGAACAGCACCAGCACGGCGGCCTGCCGCGGTGTGGTGCTGACCGTCATGGCCCGCCGGATCGCGCGTGACAAAGACAGCGTGTCGGCGGAATCGGTATTCGGCTCCGCCGCTCGGCGCAGCCACTGCGGGATGCTGTCCGGCATGGGGATCTCGGTCATGCCGCAACTCCCAAATTGTTCGCGACCGTATCGGCGATATCGTCGATGCCGTCGAAGGCACGCACCACCACCTCGGCGACCGAGCCATCAGCACGCAATAGCACCGACACCGGCAGCACCGCGGGCGCGCCGACCGCGGTACGCACCTTGGCGCGCGGGTCGAGGACGCCGGGCAACGTCACCTTCAGGTCGGTCAGCAATGCGAGCGCCCTCGCCTCATCCGGATCGCTGTGCACGGTCAGCACGGTAATGGCGCTTCCGGCCCGTCGCGCGTACTCCTGCACATCCGGCAACTCCTTGGCGCACGGTCCACACCAGTACGCCCACAGGTTCAGCAGTACCGGTTTGCCCGCGAGCGCGGCCGCCAGATCGACCGGTCTGCCATCGGACAGACAGGTCAAGGCGAGCCCCGCAAGCGGCCCGCGTCCCACCGCATCTGCCGCGGGCGCCGGACAATCCGCGAGCCCGGCGGCGGTGCGCGCCTCCACCGAGGCGCTCGCGAGGGAATTCGCCGGATGGTCGCCGCTCGTCGCGGTGTCGTCGCTATCGCGGGGCCACAGCGCGACCGCCAAGGCCACTACGGTGATCAACCCTGCCAGCGCCAAGCGCGCCGCGACAGGTATTCGTCTCACCGGCCCACCAGCTCGAGCAGATGCTCCGCCTCGGGACCCTTCACCAGCTTGGCCGCGGTTTCCGGATCGGTCGGCCCGATCCCGAACGACGGGCAGTCCTTGGCCAGAATGCAGGCACCGCATGCTGGTTTGCGGGCATGGCAGACCCGACGCCCGTGGAAAATCACGCGATGGGACAGCATTGTCCATTCCTTGCGTTCGATCAGCGCGCCGATGGCATGTTCGACCTTTACCGGATCTTCCTCGGTGGTCCACGCCCAGCGGCGCACCAGCCTGCCGAAATGGGTATCGACCGTGATGCCGGGCACCCCGAAGGCGTTGCCGAGGATGACGTTGGCAGTCTTGCGGCCGATGCCGGGCAATTGCACCAGTTCGTCGAGGGTGTGAGGCAATTCACCATCGAAGCGTTCGACCAGTGCCTGCCCGAGGCCGATCAGCGAACTGGTCTTGTTGCGGAAGAAGCCGGTCGGCCGAATGTATTCCTCCAGCTCGGCGCGGTTTGCCTCGGCGTAGGCGCGGGCGTCCTGATACTTGGCGAAGAGCGCGGGTGTGGTCAGATTCACCCGCTCATCGGTGCACTGCGCGGAAAGTATTGTCGCAACCGCCAATTCGAGCGGTGTGGTGAAATCGAGCTCACAGTGCGCATCCGGAAAAGCCACCGCGAGACTGCGGTTCATCCGGCGGGCCCTTCGGGTCAGGCCGAGCTGGGTTTCCGCTTGTCGCGCTCGGGATTTGCGCTTGGTCACGGGGACCGCGGCGGGTTGCGCATCGGTCGCCTCGACGGCAGGCGCAGGCCCGCTCACGGCAGCTGTGGAGGGGGAGACACGCACGCGTCCACCATACGGAACCACGCCACAACGGTGCCCTCCTAGATCTCTTGCCGTGTTCCATCTGAGACCTGGACCGTGTTTACTGCTCGTCATGCAAGGACTCGCTGTGGTGCTGTTCCCAGTGGTGCTGATGCTGTTTGCACTGGGCATGGAGCGGGTCGAGAATCGGCTCCGCAAACTTCTCGAACCCGACGAAGAGGTTCAGCAGTACCTGGACAAGGCAAGCAACGCTGAAGTAAAGGAGCTGACGAAGCTCGGACTGCCCGCCGCGGTGGCACGGATCCGCAGGCGCCGTTCCCGTGGCGAAGAATTGGATGTCGCCCGCGCCAGCTGAATCCACTTGTTTACGTGGTGTCTGTCACTACGCTGCCGTAATGCCGCGTAGACTGCGCTGTTGGCCGATTCGCTTCGGTCCAGGACAGAGCCATTTCCCATAAGGAGCACATTCGTGGACGAGGCCCTCGCCAGAGCAGGCATCTTCCAAGGCGTAGAGCCCACCGCAGTGGCTGCTCTAGCCAAACAACTGCAGCCCGTGGATTTTCCGCGCGGCCATGTCATCTTCAACGAGGGCGAGCCCGGCGACCGGTTGTACATCATCACCTCCGGAAAGGTGAAGATCGGACGGCGTTCCCCGGACGGCAGGGAAAACCTGCTGACCATCATGGGTCCGTCGGATATGTTCGGCGAACTGTCGATCTTCGACCCGGGTCCGCGCACCTCCACCGCTACTACCGTCACCGAGGTCCGTGCGGTCACCATGGACCGTGACGCACTCAAGTCCTGGATCGACCAGCGGCCCGAGATCGCCGAGCAACTGCTCCGCGTCCTCGCCCGCCGCTTGCGCCGCACCAACAACAACCTGGCCGACCTGATCTTCACCGATGTCCCCGGCCGGGTCGCCAAGGCGTTGCTGCAGCTCGCGCAGCGGTTCGGTACCCAGGAGGCCGGTGCCCTGCGGGTCACCCACGACCTCACCCAGGAAGAGATCGCACAGCTGGTCGGCGCCTCCCGCGAGACCGTGAACAAGGCTCTCGCCGACTTCGCGCACCGCGGCTGGCTCCGGCTGGAGGGCAAGAGTGTGCTGATCTCCGACTCCGAGCGCCTGGCCCGCCGCGCGCGCTGACGTTTCGAACCCATCGGCGACCGGGACACCCGGCCGCCGTAGCGACGTGTCGCGGCAGGTGTACGCCACGAAACCCGGAACACCGAGGCGTGCTGAGTTCATTCGGTAGATGAACTCAGCGCGCCTCGGTGTTCTGGCCGGTATCGCTAGTTCTGTTCGGCGCGCAGATACTCCAACTGCGCCCGCACCGAACTGCGCGCGGCCGGCCATAGCCGTTTGTCGACATCGGCGTAGACCTTGCGCACGACCGACATCGCACCCGCATTCGGCCCGAGTACGCGCAATGCCTCCCGCACCTGATCGAGCCGCTCCTGCCGATGCGCGATGTAGTACCGCGCGATCGGTTCCAGATCAGGATGATCCGGACCGTGTGCGGGCAGCAGCGCGCGACCCGCACCCACCTCGACCAACTTGTCCAGCGATGCCAGGTAATCGGCGAGAGTGCCGTCGCTGGAATCGAGCACGGTGGTACCGAAACCGAGGATGGTGTCACCGGTCACCACCGCGTCGTCGAGCACGAAACTCACCGAATCCTTGGTGTGGCCGGGGGTGTCCAGGACTGTGATCCGCAGCCCGGCGGCCTCGATCACCTCGCCGTCGACCAGCGGCCCAGCCGATCCACGCAGGAATTCGGCGGTCCTGGCCCGCACCGGTGTGCCCGTCAGCTCGACCAACCGGTCGATACCGCCGGTGTGGTCGTGATGCCGATGGGTGATCAGGGTGAGCGCGATATTGCCGTCGGTGGCGCGGGCGATCGTCTCGCTGTGCGCCTTATCCTTCGGTCCCGGATCGACGACAACATATTCCGCTTGTCCCGGGCCGCGCAGCAGCCAGGTATTGGTGCCCTCCAGCGTCATCTTGCCGGGATTGTCCGCGAGTACGACCGCCGCGGTGGGCGTGACCTGCCGCAGCCGGCCGTATGCGGGATGGGTGAGCGTCATCGAACCTGTCTAGCGCACTTCGGCGATCAGTTCGACCTCGACGGGGGTGCTGCGGGGCAGTTCGGCGACCCCGACCGCGGAGCGCGCGTGCACACCCGCATCACCGAAGACCGCACCGAGCAGTTCCGAGGCACCATTGATGACCTGCGGCTGATCGGTGAACCCCGGTGCGGAGGCGACGAATCCAACGACCTTCACAATGCGCACCACCGCGTCTAGCCCGACCAGGTCGTGCACTGCGGCGATCGCGTTCAGCGCACAGAACTTGGCCGCCTCCTTGGCCTGTTCGAGCGAGACCTCGGCGCCGACCTTGCCGGTCGCCGAGAGCTGACCGTCCACGAACGGCAGCTGACCGGAGGTGTAGACGAGCGAACCGGTGCGGATCGCCGGAATGTATGCGGCGACCGGTGCGACGACCGGCGGCAGGGTCAGCCCGAGCTGGGCCAGGTTCTTTTCCCACTGGGTCATAAGTGCAAGTCCCTTCGATTACTTGGGGCGCTTGAGGTAAGCGACGTGCTGTTCACCGGTCGGACCCGGCAGCACGGTCACCAGCTCCCAACCGTCGGCGCCCCACTGGTCCAGGATTTGCTTGGTGGCATGCGTCAGCAGCGGAACGGTGGCGTACTCCCACACCTTCGAATCACTCATGACTGTGATATTGGCAGCGCCTTCGGCGCTGCGTGTTCGCGGCCCCCTTGTGTCTCGCGTCCGAGCCGTCGAGACTCGCGCCTGCGGCGCATGCGCTTCGACGACTCGGACGCGAGACGGGCCGCGAACCTCGCTCG
>NZ_JBFAWD010000022.1:0-137391 GCF_040680135.1 Nocardia sp. NPDC052112
GCCGCCACCCAAGCCCGCAAAGCCCAGCCCAGCCCCACCCTGGCCGAGATGACCCGCAAGATCACCGCAGCCCTCGACGCCGCTTGATCGGACGCCGATCCACGCAGTCACGCCACCATCCCCGCAGCGACGTCGGACCTCGGCCCTGGGCCGAGGTCCGACGTCGTTGCCCGTACCACTCGGCTTTGCCTGTAGACCGGACGGCGAGCACGTCCGAGCGTTCACCGCCCAGCAGTACCGTCGCACCATTGCCGACGGCGTCGTCGACACCAGACTCCACCTCCCTCCGACTCGGTGGTCGCCGTAGTGCCCTCCTCCGTCGGCTACCTTCCAGGTCAGCTGCGGACATGCGAGGATGGTGATATCGGAAGCAGCGGCGACGTCCAAACCCAATTCCCGCCCACGCCGCACATCTGAGTCGGTATTTGCCTGTCAGCGAGAGCGAGGCACACGTGATGCAGATGCGAGCAGCCCGCATGTACGGATACCAGGAACCGCTTCGGATCGAAGAGGTTCCGGTGTCCGAGCCCGCGCCGGACGAGATTCTGCTGAAGGTCGCCGCGGCGGGCATGTGCCGAAGCGACTACCAACTCCTCGACGGCTACTTCAAGGATCCGTTCCCCGTGGAGTTTCCCTACATCCCCGGCCATGAGATCACCGGTCGAGTGGCGGGACTGGGCACCGCCGTGCCTACCACGGTCGGCTACGCCGAAGGTGACATGGTCGTGGTGAATCCCAGCTGGGGCGACGGCACGTGCCGGCAGTGCCGCGAAGGCAACGAACAGCTGTGCAGCGGCAACGGCCGGTGGGTGGGGTTCGGCCCGCCAGGAGGCTTCGCCGAGTACATGGCCGTGGAGTACCGCCATGCGATCCCGGTCTCCGAGGACGCCGCGAAAGCACCCGAACTCCTCGCGCCGATGACCGACGCGGGCATGACCCCGTACCGAGGGATGCGGAAGCTACGGGACGCGGGCAAGCTAGGTCCCGGTCGCACCGTCGCAGTCACGGGCATCGGCGGGCTGGGAAGCTACGCGGTCCAATACGCGAAGCTGCTCGGAAGCGGCGCGACCGTGGTCGCGCTCGCGCGCACGGACAGCAAACTGAACGTAGCGAAGGAGAACGGCGCGGACCACGGGATCAATGTCAAGGACAAGTCCACCGAGGCTATCCAAGACGAACTGGAGAGGCTGACCGGTCGGAGAACAATCGATGCCATCCTGGACTGCGTCGGCAGCGAGGCATCCGTCTCAATGGGATTCGACCTGCTGGGCCCTGAAGGCGCACTGGCGGCGGTCGGCCTCATGAGCCACCGTGTCGAGCACCGTCAGTTCCCCTTCGTAGGCACAGAGCTGTCCTATTTCGGTTCCTTCTGGGGCAACCACTTGGACCTCGTCGAGGTGCTCTCCCTCGCCGAAGCCGGCCTCATCAAACACAACGTCACCAAGGTCGAGCTCGAAGACATCAACGAGAATCTGCAAGCCCTGGGTCGCGGCGACGTCGTCGGACGCCAGGTCATCGTTTTCGAGTGAAGCTTCCGGTGGGCAGAACCCGGAGGGCGGCCACCGGCAATAGTCCCGCATCCTGCGACGTCTCTCCGCCAGAGATCGGCGACAAGAGCTGCCACCTACCTCGGGCCCTCACTTTTGCGCGAGGGCCGGACACCTGCCAGCAGCACAGGTCGTCACATATCTGCACGCGCCGACGAACACCGCGGCAAGGCAACCCGACTCGCCCCCGATGCCCGCGCTCTTATTGGCCGGTTCGGTCGCTAGCAGGACATGATCATGCCCTCCGCGACCGACCCGACGGCTCCGTTCACCAACAACGAAGCCGCGCCCACCGTCCCTGTCACCAAGGAGGTGAACAGCTCCTCGCTCTCTATGCCTCCGGAAGGTCGCCGAAGGCCTTCACGGCCCTTTCGGCTGCGCTACGCGCACTTGCCGGATTGGCTCCAGTAATGACTCGGCCGGCAGTTATGGAGTAGTCGTCGAACGGATGCATCGGAGAGCTGTAGTCTGCTCCCACGCTGCTCACTGCTTCGACGACCGGGATTACCCCGTCGGATTCGAGTTTCTCGAGGACACTCAAGACAATCTCGCCCTCGATCGTGAATCCGGTCACGGTTTTCCCTTCGACAACCGAATTACCGGTTTTGGAGTCGATAATCTTGGGCAGGATCACAGGTCCATGGCATATGGCGGCGACTATACCTCCCCGAGTCCAGACGTCTTCGCCGATAATCTGAAGCCCTCGAGCGGTTGGATAATCATAGAGTGCCGCGTGCCCGGCAGAAGCGAAGAACAATCCGTACTCCCCTTTCTTCAAGTCGGATGCTTTCCTCAATTGTGAATTCAACTTTACGTTGAACGGGTGCTCCGGGTTATCGAAGACCGCCTTGTCGTCACCCGCCAGAAATCGTTCGGTAAGCGAGAGATCATCCAAACCGAATGTGCCCGTTTCTGTGGCTAGATCCACTTCGAACCCAGCCTGCGTAAACACTTCGAATGGATGGAGGGCCTCGGTGAAAAAGAGACCGGTCTTTGTGCCGTCCGGATAGATTACCCCGTTGTAGCTACTAATGGCGATCAGCGCCTTGCGGGGAAGATTCTCGGGCATGATTCACCTCTTCGGGTTGCTTCTTATTGATCGCGTCTCGTCAGGCCTGGCACGTTTCTCGTGCCGACTCTTCCAGCCGACCGACGGTTGCCCACTCTTGCTGGAGGCTTTACCACGAAGTACAACCTCGCGAATTCTTTGTACCGTCGCCCCTTCGGCCGACGCTGCATCGTCCAGGCAATGTCAGGGTGCTGGACATTGCTGCTATTTTACCAGCACATGCTTATTGAGCCGAAATTGTTCGGTTTCCTCGATTCGGGTCGCGGACGCAGAGTGCACCGAAGTTGCCGCAGAGGACGAACTGGTCACTCTGAGTGTCCATTTCACCCGCAGCGAGATCTGAAAGCCTTACACGGTCGTGGAACGAAACCTATACACCGGGCATAACCCCGCGTCCTCCGGGCCGCTGGCCCAGGAATTGTTTGACCGGGTGGACGTTCGGGATCGCCGCGATGACCTGGGAAGGCGTATCCAGCGTGACTGTCATGCGCCGACGGAGGAGGCGGGGAACTAGTCTCGACGACTGCTGGCCGCCCCCGGCGATTGATCTCGGCTACGACGCCGGTGAGACCTTCGGGCGCCGCTTTGTGGAGCGGATCACCAAGACCCGTTCCGAGTGGTAGCTCGCCGTACCCCTTGGTAGGTTTCGGCTTGTTCGCGCAGCGTCGCGCATCACCTTCAGCCTTTCCGCAGAGCCTTCCTTCGATCCACAGTTTGTGCGCCTCTTTCGTCATCGAACGAGGCGGGAATCGTCATACCACACAGCCGATTTCGCGGTAATTCTCGACGGCGAAGTCGGCGGCGGCACCCCGCTTGCCGCCGCCGTGGCTGTCCTGTCCCATCAAGCCTTGGAGAACCGGTGGCAATCACACGACCTCACCAGCCCGCGGAATTCGACGCGGTCATCTTCGACTACAACGGCGTCATCGGCCTGCAGCCCACCGTTCCTATGTGGAGCAGGCTCGCCGAACTCGCCGGATGGCACGCAGACCAGCTCGGACACTTCAAGAATGCTTTCTGGAGCGCACGCGAACCCTACGATTCCGGCGAGTTCGACGACGCGGACTTCTGGACCGCCGTGCTCGGCCATCACCCGGAGCCGGAACTGCTCGCCCGATTGCGCGCCGTCGACACCGCGCTGTGGACCCGGACCGACGACCGCGTTGTCGCACTCCTGCACCATGCCGTGCGGGCAGATCTCCCGATGGTGCTGCTCTCCAACGCACCCCATGCGGTCAGCGATGCCCTCGACGCCTCCGACTGGCGCACTCTGATGACCGACGCTCTCTACTCGGCCAGGCTCGGCATGAACAAACCCCACCCCGACACCTACCGAAACGCGCTCGCCGCGACCGGAGTTCGCGATCCCGGCCGCGTCCTGTTCGTCGACGACCGTGCCGACAACTGCGAAGCCGCCGCTCGCCTCGGCCTGTGCGCTCTCCACTACACCGGCTCACCCGCCGATATCGAGAATCAACTCCGCCTGGCCGCCGTCGCCGCGTAGGTCCCCGAGGATCGTCACGGGATTTCCGGGGTCGGCACAACAGCGCTTGCCGGTCGGTGTCGTTCTACATCGCCTCTGCACAGTTCCCGCCCCGCCACGGCGGCATTCGTCGACCGGCCACGAGGTTCGGGGGCAGCGCCTGAGTGATGCGCCACGGGCGGCCTGACAGTTCACCCGCTTCGAGGGGCGAGAGCGATCCTCCGTCAGTGGGCTCAGGTTCCCGTCCGGTGCGAGTCCCGGGTTTCCGAGGTACTCGCGAAGGCGCCACGGCCGGACCAGACAGCGAGGGTAACCAAGGCCAGCAGCACACCGGCGAATACCAGGACCGCGGGCAGTGAGACGGCGTCGACGACCGCGCCGCCGGCCAGTGCGCCGAGCCCGATCGTCAGGTTGAACACCGCGACCCACAGGGCAGAGGCTGCTTCGACCGCCTTGGGAGCTGCCGTGATCATCCACGTCTGCAGGCTGAACCGCAGCAAGCGGTTTGCGCAATGCCACAAAGACAGCAGTGGGTCCAACGCCCGATAACCCGAACCCGCTGACGGTCGATGGCCCAGAGATTCGGATGAACCTCACGATATTTTCTGCCTCAGTTCGACAGCGTCTGCGCCACCACACCCAACTCGAGAGCAACATCCGCCACCGGACGGGACCGCTGGACCACATCCTTCGCCGCCGTCTCCCGAAACTCGGGCGATTACCGCGACCGCGAATTCTTCCTTGCCACAACAACTCCGGTGTCAGTGAACCCCGATCCTCGTCGGGCGCCACTGTCCGAGAACCTTCCGGCACCTCGCTACCGGGTCAATTCGAGCCTCATCAGCTCGGCGAGAACGATCCGCTCGTCGCGCCGACCTCAGCCGCACACCGGAGCCGGGAGTCGAACCCATGTCGCTTTCAGTACTAGATATGTCGCTTCCGACAATGGGGCCGACCCGACTGCGACATCTACTGTGTTCACGACAACGACAAACCCTCTCAGAGACCGGGTGGCGATGACTGACACCGACGGCATCCACCGCGTCCACCGGACCGTGACCGAAGTCGAGTTCGGAGTCGATTATGTTGTATCGCAATGTAATTCACACGACTGGTCGAGCGCCGAGATAGCCGGCGTACTGCCCGCACCGGACGATGGGCACAGCGGCCGCACCACAAGCGCTATGAAGTCCGCGTCGGGCTCGACCTGGAACCTGACCTACCTATGACCTTCTCTCGACGCGCGTGACCCAGGCAGCCGCCTTTGCTCACCGACCACCTTCGCCGGATTCCTCCAACGTCTGGAGTCACCGCTATGGCCACAGAACAGACCTCGGCGTCCGCGCCCCACACCACCACGCCCCGACCCTGCCCCGTCCAGCACGGATCACCCATCAGTCCGGACATCGCACAAGTTTGTCTGCGCAGCCGGAAATTCGCCGCTGATCCACACAACGGCTACCGCACGATGCGCAGCCAGTACGGCTCGATCGCTCCGATGGAGTTGGCACCGAATGTGCCCGCGACCTTGGTTCTCGGATACCACACCGCGTTGCGAATCCTCAATGACCCCGACCATTTTCCGGCCGATCCACGAACCTGGCAGCAGAGCATTCCCGACGACTCTCCCATTCGACCGATGTTGGAATGGCGTCCGAATGCACTGCGTAACAGCGGAGCAGCGCATGCTCGCTATCGGCAGACGTATACCGCGAGTATCGACGGGATCGATCTGCACGCCCTGCATTTCACGGTCGAGAAGATCGCGACCCCGCTGATCAACAGCTTCTGCGCGGCCGGTTCGGCCGACTTGATCTCCCAGTACGCGTTCCCGCTCGTCTTCGCGGTCCTCAACCAAATGGTCGGCTGCTCGGCGGAACTGGGGCAGCGGGTCGCGACCGGCATGGCCGCACTCTTCGATACCGTCGAGGCTGCCCACGGCATGCAGATGCTCAGCGAGGCTCTGATGGAGTTGATTCAGCTGCGACGCGCGGAGCCCGCGGACGACGTCACGTCGCGGCTTGTGCATCATCCGGCCAACCTCGATGACATGGAGATGCTTTCCCAGCTGATCAGCTTTTACGGTGCGGGTATCGAACCGCAGCAGAATCTGATCACCAACACCCTGTTGCTGATGCTGACCGACGACCGGTTCGGCGGCGATGTGCTCGGTGGCAGCCTGTCGACCCGTGACGCGCTCGATGAGGTGCTCTTCAACGACCCACCGTTGGCCAACTTCTGCGCAACATACCCGCGGCAGCCGATGCTGATCGACAACACCTGGTTGCCTGCGCACCAGCCCGTTCTCATCAGCCTAGCCGGATGCAACAACGATCCCGAAATCCGTGGTGGGGACCGCACCGGTAATCGCTCACACCTGGCATGGAGCGCCGGACCGCATGCTTGCCCGGCCAAGTCCGTGGCATACCTGATCGTGCAGGATGCCATCGACCAACTTCTCGACGCCCTCCCCGAGATGCGACTGGCTGTGCCGCCTGAGGAGCTGGTTTGGCGACCGGGCCCGTTCCACCGGGCTATGTCGGCGTTCCCGGTTGTCTTCCCGAAATCCCTTCCGTTGAACATCATGCAAGAAGCCGCCCAATGGTGAACCGATCGGAAATGCAGACCGGCGATCTAGGCTGATCAATCCGAACCACCCGACGGCCGAAGGGACCTTCGGCAAAATTCTGAGCCCATCCGCCAAGCGCCGAACTGCGGCGCGGCTCACCGGCAGAGCGGCGAGCCGCGCGTGTCGGGGTATCGATCAGGAATGTTGTTGAACCGCATGCTCGCCGGCGATTCGACCGAATGTGAGCGAGCGCAGCACAGAGGTGGCGGGCGGGTATTCGTGGTAGAAGAGTCCGGTGACTTCGCCTGCGGCGTAGAGGTTCGGGATGGGTGCCCCGTTCGGTAGCACTACGCGGGCATCTGTGTCGGTCCGCACGCCACCGAAGGTGAAGGTGATGACCGCGGTGAGCGGGTAGCCGATGAACGGTGGCGTGTCGAGAGGAACCGCCCAGTTGGCCTTGGCAGGCGTGATGCCGACGGTCCTCTTGCCGTCGAATCGGGTGTGATCGAACTCGCTGTCGGTTGTTGCCGCGTTGAAGGTGTCGACCGTTTCTTGCAGCGCCTCGGCGTCGAGGCCGAGCTTCTGCGCGAGTTCGCCTAGACTGTCGGCCCTTTCCGGTGGCAGGTCGCTGAGGAATCCGGCCTCGATACCAGGGATGGCGAGCGTCTTCGCGTCCGCGATCCAGTATGCCTTCTGGTTCTGGTTCTTCCAGATCTCGTAGCCGATCTTTTCGAATGTGTTGTCCCAGGTGTCGATTCCTTCGTCGAAGAATCGCTCGGCCTGCTGGTTGACGAAGATCCCAGCGATGTAGCTGTAGAGAACGGCGTTGGGCTTGCTCGTGCGGGAGTCGGAGGGTTCGGCGTGGATCATGTCGAACTGTCCTGCGGTGTCGGCGCCGAGTTCGAGTGCCATGCGGAGACCGTCGCCGCGGTTGTTGGCGACGCCGGGGGCGATGAGCGGGAGATCGCACGCACGCTCGCCGATGTATCTGGTGAGAACCTCGTAGTTGCCTTCGAAACCGCCACAGGCCAACACGACCGAGCGGCCTGTGAGTTGGCGGGTGCGACCGTCGGATCCACGGACAACGAGACCGCTGACGGCGCCGGAGTCGTCGGTGATGAGCCGGACGGCTTCGGTTTCGTAGCGGAAGTCGACGTTGGGGAAAGATTCGAGCTTGGCAGCGAGTGCCTCGACGATGGATCGGCCGCCGCCTTCCGGCATTCCCGGTGGGGTCGTCGATGCGACGCCTTTGTCGAACCGGTGCGCGAGCGGAAACTCGTCGAAACGCAGCTTCACGCCACGTTCTTCGATGAACGACAAAGTTTTCGGAACCTCGCGTTCGAGCTTGCGGAGGTAAGCGGTGTCAGTACGCCCGCCGGACACTCGGTCCAGGTGGTCGACGTAATCGGGGTCGAAGGTACGGTCTTCCGTCACCCGCAGGAACGCGTCTGTCCATCGGGTAGCGCCGCCTCGTTCTTCTTTGATCGACCGCTCGAGGATGGCGATGCGCCGTGGCGGGTCCAGTGTTTCGGTGGCTTCGGCGTAGGTGAGTGATGCAGCGAGCCCGGCGGCTCCGCATCCTACGACGATCAGGTCGTAGTTCGTTGATGATGTCATGGTGATCTCCAGTTATGTCGGGCGATTGCAGATACTGTTCGACTTCACCGCAGTGCGAACGGATCTCCGATAGCGTCGGGATTCGACTCGAACCAGATCGCTTCGGGCTGGGTGAATTCGGCGAATTCGTCAACTCCGTTCTCTCGTCTGTTTCCGCTGTTCTTCATCCCCCGCGTAGTCGGCAAGTGAATTCGCCCCGCGATTTCGCGAATGGCTCATCGCAGCAGTACCTCATGTGACGGCGGCCCGGGGTGAGAGCCGGTTCTCGTCACGGGCGCGAAAATGGCCGGGACCAGCGTTACCCCAGTTCGAGGGGTCTGCGGCCGGAAACCGGTCCCCACACCGCGATCAGAGCGATCATCAGCGCCAAGGCAATGGTGATGATCGTGAAAACCGCTGCGGGGCCGCGATGGTCCAACAGCGGCAATAGCAGGAACGGCTGCACGGCCGTGCTCAGTTTCGACAATGCGTACGTCGCGCCGGATGCCGTGCCTCGGACACTGGTCGGGAAGGACTCGGGCAGGTACGTGTGCAGGGCGTCCGAGAACACATTGCTGGCCAGCGTGAACAATCCGCCAGAGACCAGAATCAGTGGCACGGTAGTCGCGCCGCCGAACACCAAACCGAATAGCGCCATCAGCGCGGCGCTGCCCATCACCAGGTACTTGCGCTCGGCGCGCTCCATCAGCGGAATGGCCAGCAGCGAACCGAGCGGGTAACCCAGATACGTAATGGACAGATAGCCCAGCGAATGCACGACGGTGAAGCCCTTGCTCTGCAGCACCAACACTGCCAGCGTGCCGAAACCGTAGTAGCCGAAGACCTGCAGGATCATCACTGCGGAGAACAAGCTCGTCCGGCGGCGGAACGGCCGACGCAGAATCTCGGCGAACGGAACCGATTCGGGGCGCTGCGCCCGACGCTCCAGCCATTGCGGCGACTCCGGCATTCGACGTCGCGCGACGAACACCAAAACCGCACCGAAACCGCCTAACACGAACAGCCACCGCCACCCGGTCACACCCAGCGGATGCAGTGGAACGAGCCAACGCGCCAGGAACCCAACCGTAGGCACCGCACAGAACCCGATCGTGTAGGCAATTGCGATCATCCGACCGCGCACCCGCGCGGGCATCACCTCCGACAGGTAGGTGTCGGACAGCGCCAACTCCGCTCCGATACCCAGACCAGCCAGCACGCGGGTAGCCATCAGGAACCACACGTTCGGGCTGAACGCACCCAGCAACGTAAAGCCCGCGTACAAGCCGATATTCAGCATGAACATACGACGGCGACCGTAGACGTCCGACAGCCGTCCGAGCACCAGTGCGCCGACGAACTGACCCGCGAACGCGGACGCCAGGATGCCGCTCAACTCGGAGATGGACAGGTGCAGCTGCTGCCTGAGCACACCCGTGATCGTTCCAGCCAGGAACAGCTCGTACAGATCGAAGAACAACCCCATACCAACAAGCGCGACGAGCTTGTAGTGCGCACGACCGAGCGGCAGCTCGTGCAACGGTACTGCGGGCGCGGGGACCGCGCCTATGACTGGACCCGTTTCCTGCGACTTATCTTGCGTTGTCATCGATGACCCAATCCTGCACTCGCCTCGAAGCCGCCCCGGCGAACACGACCGGTCGTCGAGTCCACCGCCGACGTGAATGGCCTTGTTGTCCGCGAATCCGACGGCCGCACATGGCAATTCACCGGCTCAGTACGGGAGGGGGGCAAGAGTTCGGGTGGCTTCGGCATCGGGCCGTAGTTCAACGATGACGTCATTGTGATCTCCATGTGGTGAGGGGTGTCGCGCGATCGCGGGCGATTGCAGATGTTGTCGGACTTCACCGCAGTGCGAACGGATCTCCGATAGCGTCGGGATTCGACTCGAACCAGATCGCTTTGGGCTGAGTGAATTCGGCGAATCCGTCGATGCCGTTTTCTCGTCCGTGTCCGCTGCTCTTTATCCCGCCGAACGGTGTTGCGTACTGAAGTGCTCGGTAGGTGTTGACCCACACCGTTCCGGCTTCCAGTTCTCGTGAGACACGGTGCGCGGTGTGGTAGTTCGATGTCCAGACACCCGCCGCCAGGCCGAAATCGGTGTCGTTCGCGATCGCGATCGCCTCGTCCTCGTCGCGGAAACGAATGACGGACAGCACTGGGCCGAACAGTTCGTTCTGCGCGACCGCCATG
The DNA here is from genome assembly GCF_040680135.1 of Nocardia sp. NPDC052112. Taxonomy (NCBI): domain Bacteria; kingdom Bacillati; phylum Actinomycetota; class Actinomycetes; order Mycobacteriales; family Nocardiaceae; genus Nocardia; species Nocardia sp. NPDC052112. The sequence continues at coordinate 10,479 of NZ_JBFAWD010000022.1, forward strand.
TCGTTGGTCACTCCGTCGAGCACGGTCGGCGGATAGAACCAGCCGGCGGCGGGTTTGGCTCCGTTGGGCCCGCCGGCGAGGACCCGCGCGCCCTGCTCGAGCGCTTCATCAACCCGTTGGGTGACGCCGTTGAGGATCTTCGGTTGCGACATCGGACCCATCTCGGTCGTCGGCGTGGTGGGGTTGCCGAGAATGACCGCTCGCGCACGGTCGGCGACGGCCTCGACCAAACGGTCCGCGATCGTGTCCTGGACGAGTAGGCGCGACCCGGCGATGCATGTCTGACCGGCAGCGGCGAAGATGCCGCCGATGACTCCGTTGACAGCAGTGTCGATGTCGATGTCGTCGAAGAAGATGTTGGCTGATTTGCCACCGAGTTCGAGGACGGTCTGCTTGAGCCCCTCAGCCGCCCGCGAGGTGACCGAACGTGCTGAGTCGATGCCTCCGGTGAAGAAGACCTTCTTCGTTGCCGGGTGACCGACGAGGGCGTCGCCGGCTTCGTGGCCGAATCCGGTGACGACGTTGAAGCATCCATCGGGCAGGCCGGCTTGCTTGGTGAGTTCGCCGAGCAGCAGCAACGACAGGGAGTTGACCTCTGGGGGCTTGACCACGACGGTGTTGCCGGCGGCGAGGGCGGGCGCGATACTCATGGCGCCCAGCAGCATCGGCGAATTGAACGCGGGAATGACACCGATGACGCCATAGGGCTCGCGCACAGTGATCGCGGTCAGGGTTCGGCTGTCGTGCGGGATCTGACGGCCTTCCATGTGCAATGCGAGCGAGGCGTAGTAGTGGTACCAGGTCCGCAGCATGCTCTGTTGTGTGTGGACTTCGCGGATGACTTTCCCGGCGTCACGTGATTCGAGGGCGGCCAGCTCGTCGGCGCGCTCGCCGATGAGATCGCCGATCTTCCACAGGATTTCGGCTCGTACGCTCGGGCCGGTGCGTTTCCACGTGCGGAACGCGGTGTGGGCGGCGCCGACCGCTTCGTCGATGTCGTCGGCATTTCCGCGCGCGATTTCGGCCCAGGGGCGGGTAGTCATCGGGTCGTCGGTGGGCAGATACTCGCTGGAGGCAGGGGCGGCCTTCTTGCCGTTGATCCAGTGGTCGTGTCGTGGCAGTGACATCATGCGCGGACCGACCCGACGGCTTCGCGGTACACGACGACATCGGGCTGGAACGCCAGTTCCCTGGGGTCGAGGTCGTTGGCGAGGTAGTCGTGCAGCTGCTCGGCGGCGCCGGTGGCGAATTCCTCGAACGCTTCCTCGACGGTCCAACCGATATGGGGAGTCAGTACCACGTTGGGTAGCGTGCGCAGCGGAGAGTCGGCGGGCAGGGGTTCGTGCGCGAACACGTCGAGACCTGCGGCGCGCAGCGGTCCGTCGCGCAGCACTTCGGCGAGTGCCGCCTCGTCGACGATGGCGCCGCGGGCGGTGTTGACCAATACCGATCCCGGTTTCATCGACCGCAAGCGGTCTGCGGTGAGCAGCCCTCGGGATTCGTCGGACAGGCGCAGATGGACACTGACCACGTCCGAGGTTCCGAGCAGTTCCTCCATAGACAATCGAGGAATCCCGTCGGTGGCGGTGGTGGAACTGCCTGGCCGGGCCCAGGTCACTACCTCCATGTCGAATGCCTGCGCCAGCCGGGCCACAGCACGGCCTTGCAAGCCCATTCCGAGGATGCCGATGCGTCGACCACGCAAGGTGGCACCGAGGTGTCCGTTCCACAGTCCGGCATCCGAGTCGCGGATCGCTGCGGGCAGTTTCCGCAGCGCGGCGATCATCAGGCCGATGGTGAGCTCGCGCACAGCGGCCTCGCACGCGTCGCTGCGCCGCCATAGCGGTACCGAGATCCCGCGCCGCGCTGCCTCGACCTGATCGATGTGATACGCGTGCCCGCCGGTCTGCAGGATCAGCTCCAGGTTGGGCATGCGATCGAACAGCTCGCGGTCGAAACGAGTGCGCTCGCGGACAGCCATCACGATCTGTACACCACGCAACTCCTCGTCGGTGAGCTCGCCGATCGGACCGTCGAGAACCGACGCATCTGCCAGCTCCCGCAGGTGGGCGTATCCCGCGGACCGGCGCAGTCGGCCCTCCCAATCATCGAGGACGAGTAAGCGGGGTTTGCTGCGGCTCATGGAGACTCCTTCTGGGGCTATCAGACGTTCATCGCACATCCGAAATTGACTTCGTATTTGCGAATCCATTGTAACTATCGTCACAGCCGACGGAAGTTGTCAACAACTTTGCCGAAGGCATCTGCCATCCGCACTCGGTCACGACCTGAGCACGTCTCGACAACAGGACCTCGCGTGGAAGCTCCACAATTTTCAGCGCGGGTGAAGCTCGCGCCGGTCCGTTTCGCATCGGATCGCCTGCGGCGCGGCCGGGGGTCGCAGCCGCCGGCATGCGCCACCCCGGCTTGCCTATTTGCCCCGTTGACGCCGGTTCTGTCCGGGCCGTTGACTTTCACCAGCGAACATCGCAAACTCGAATCTGAATTCGTAACTACGAAGTGAAGGATTGACGGTGCCTGCTTCTACGCTCCCGTTGACCGGTATTCGGATCGCAGACTTCTCCTGGGTCGGCGCCGGACCGTTCATGACGAAACCGCTCGCCGATCACGGCGCGGAAGTGATCAAGGTGGAGTCGCGGACGCGCACCGACGTCATCCGGAGCATGCCGCCGTTCCGACATCGCATAGCGGGTGTCGATCGAAGCGGGTACTTCGCCAACCGGAACTCCAGCAAAAAATCGATCTGCCTGGATCTGCGTGATGAGTTCGGTCGGGAGCTGGCCCTGCGACTGATCGCCAAGAGCGACATCGTCGTGAACAACTTCACGCCGGGAACGATGGATCGCCTCGGCGTCGGCTATGCGGCGGCGCGCGCGGTGCGCGGCGACATCATCTACCTGGAGATGCCGATGCAAGGCAACGCGGGCCCGCACAAGGGGTTCCGCGGATATGGATTGTCGATCGGCGCTGTAGGTGGCCTACTCGGACTCAGCGGCTATCCAGACCGACTCCCAGTCGGCACCGGCACCAACTATCCCGATCATGTACCCAATCCGCTGCACGGCGCGATCGCATTGCTCGCAGCACTGCGACACCGACGCCACACCGGGCAGGGAAGCTATATCGAACTGGCACAACTCGAATCGACGATCAACGCGATCGGGCCCGCGATGGTGGCGGCGGCTAATGGCCTGCCGGTGGAGCGCATGGGCAACGCCGACCTCGAGGCAGCACCATCGGGCGTTTATCCCTGCGCCGGCACAGACGCGTGGTGCACCATCACGGTCACCGGCGACGCACAGTGGGCGAAATGCGCGAGCGTGCTCGACGCCGCCGACCTGGCCGAGGCTGGGTCGGGATTCGAGTCCGTGGGCCTGCGGCGCCGAAACCGTGCCGAGCTCGACAATGAGATCAGTACTCGCACCGCACGATTCCAATCGTTCGAACTCGCCGAGGCGCTCTGCGAGGCGGGTATACCAGCAGCTGCCGTAGCAAACAGCGAGGACCTGATGTGTCGCGATCCACAGCTGCGCGCTCGCGGTCACTTCGTGAGCCTCGACCATCCGGTGATGGGGCCCTCGATTTACAACAACATTCCCTACCGGCTCGGTCGCACCCCAGGTCGTTTGCGATCTGCCGCGCCGATGCTCGGCGCACATTCGCGAGAAGTCTGTACAGCTCTACTCGGCGTGAGCACTGCCGAGTATGAGCACGCACATGCCGAAGGAGTGCTCGGCTGATGAAGATCCAAACCGAGGACCACGGTCCGATCCGAGTGATCCGCTTGAATCGTCCAGAAGTCTTCAACGCCCTGGATCCAGACGCGATCATGCAGTTCCGCGCAGCGCTGATCGGCTTCCGCGATGACGACACCGCGTTGGTGGCCATACTCACCGGTGCCGGTGACAAGGCATTCTGCGCCGGTGCCGACCTCAAGAACACCTCCCCGCCGGATTCGGCCTTCGCGTCGAGCTACTTCTCCGCGCTCCAGACCGGCGTCGACAACGGTTCCTACGTCCGCGCGATGGTGTGGGACGACCTCGGTCTCACCAAGCCGATTATCGCCGCGGTCAACGGCCATGCCCTCGGTGGCGGTCTCGAACTCGCGCTGCAGTGCGACCTCAGGATCGCCTCGTCCAACGCCACCTTCGGCCTGCCCGAGGCTCGGTGGGCCAGCGTGCCCGGGGCCGGCGGAGTGTCGAATCTGTTGCGCGCAGTCCCTCGCGCCGTGGCGATGAAGATCGCCCTGACCGGCGACCGCATCGACGCAGCAGAAGCGCTGCGCGTCGGGTTGGTCAGCGATGTCGTCGAGTCCGACCGTTTGCCGGACCTCGCGCAAGCGACCGCCCAACGCATCGTCGCCAACGGCCCCCTCGCCGTACGAGCGATCACAGCCATGTCACGCACCGCCGACGACGTCCCGTTGAGCCGGTCCATCGCAATCGAGCAGATGTTGTGGGGCGCCCTGCGCGACACCGACGACCGCGCCGAAGGACGCCGAGCATTCGGCGACAAACGAAAGCCGACCTACCGCGGACGCTGACCAACTCGACAAGAACGCCCACCGATCCGAGAGGACCCCGTGTCTACTTCACTCCCAGACCGCCAGTACGTCGGCGAGGACTGGTATGTACAGCCGCCGACAGGCGGGCTCCAACTACGCGTCAGCGACTGCAACCACTGTGGGAAGCGATGGTTTCCCCCGCGGTTCGCGTGCTCGTCGTGCGCCTCGCACGATCTCACCCAGAACCGGACCGGAAACACCGGCATCGCGTACGCCTCCAGCCACGTGCACGTTGGTAGCGGCGCGTGGCCCAAGAGCTACGTCTTGTCCTACATCGACATCGACAGAGTGCGGGTGCTCATGCACACCGACAGCGATCGCTCACTCGACCCGGATACGCCGGTCCGACTGGTGCTGGGCCGGATCGGCACCGCCGACGACGTCGAGCTGTGGTCTTACCGCGCACAACCCGACCTGATCACCCAGGAGAGCCAGCGATGAACGGCGTCTACCTTGTCGCCGCGGCCGTCATGCCGTTCGGCAAGCACGAAGACAGCAGCCCGGCGGAACTGGGCGGAACTGCGGCGCTCGACCTCATCAACTCCGTGGGCCTCAACCCGGAACACATCGATATCGGCTTCGTGGGATCGGTATACGGCGGGTCGCTGATAGCCCAACGCGTGCTGCAACGTGCCGGCATCTCGGGACAGCCGGTCTTCTCGGTCGAGAATGCGTGTGCCAGTGGCGGATCCGCAGTCAACCTCGCCTTCCAGGCCATCGCTGCGGGAACCGCCGAAAGCGCGGTCGTCGTCGGTGTCGACCAATTGTCCACGTTCGGCGGTGGAGCTCTGCCGTTGACCACCGCCGACGCCGAAACCGCACAAGGTGTCGTCATGCCGGCGACCTACGCCATGCGGGCACAGCGGTATGTGCACGAGAGTGGCGCCGACTCCCAAGTGCTCGACCGCATTTCGGTCAAGAACCGCGCCAACGGCGCCGACAACGCCCGCGCCCATTTCCAGAAAGCCGTTACCCCCGAGGATGTGGCTTTGTCACGACCGGTCGCCGATCCACTCAAGCTCCTGCACTGCTGCCCCAATAGCGACGGTGCCGCAGCGGTACTGCTGTGCAACGCCGAGGTCGCGCGCACCCTGGCCGCCGACGTCGTGCGAGTCCGCGCGAGCGTCGTCAAATCTGGGACGTTCCACACATCCTTCCGTGACATGACCTGGCCCGATATCACCGAGCGCGCTGCACGTGCCGCCTATCAGATGGCGGGCATCGAACCGAACGATCTCGACCTCGTCGAACTGCACGACGCGTTCTCCATCGCCGAACTGCTGCACGCCGAAGCACTCGGAATCGCCGAGCGGTGGAAGGCCCACGCCGCCGTGGACGCCGGCGAATTCGATCGAGACGGCCGAATCGCCGTCAGCCCCAGCGGCGGATTGCTCTCCCGTGGCCACCCGGTCGGCGCGACCGGAGTCAGCCAAATCTGCGAAGCGTACTGGCAGCTCACCGGAACCGCAGGACCGCTGCAGGTACCAGGTGCCACCGTGGCTCTGACGCACACCACCGGCGGCGGAATCTTCGGCGTCGACAACGGTGCCTGCACCATCCATGTCCTGACCGCGGACTGAACCAGGAGAGACCGCCGATGCCACATATCACCGACCACCCGCGCACCGCGGCCGTCATCGACATGCGGACCCAACTCGCCGTCGACGTGGCCGACCACCTGCAGAACCAGTCCTGGTCGGTCGACACCGGCAACGACACCGAAATCGCGTTGCGCGCGGATCATCGAGTTGACCCGCTGACCGCGATCATCTACATCCCCGCGCTCTACCACGACGACTGTGGCGACTCGAGCACAGTGCTCATCGACATCTGCGCCCGAGCCGCCACGGCCTTCACTGGCGTTGGTGGCGCCGTCGTTGTCACCGTGTCGGCCGACCTCCTGGGATCTGCGGGGCGCCCGCGCATCGCGGCCACTTCGGCCGCCCTTGTTGCGACTGCGCGAAGCCTCGCGCTGCGCTATGCCTCCGAAGGCATCACGGTCAACGTGGTCGCCGTGCCCGCAGCTGTCCTCCGCGACCACGCTGGGGTCGACGAGGATGACCGACCCGCGCTCCTACCTCACGCGGTGAGCGGTGGCGACGTTGCCGGTTCGATCGCGTTCTTCTCCGACCCTCGCAGCCGCTACATCACCGGTCAGGTCTTCTATTGCTGTGGCGGTTCGTCGCTGCTGTCGAGCCTGTCGGTGTGAAAGGAAGCACCGCATGAATCTCACCGACAAATCCGCCATCGTCACCGGCGGCGCCCAAGGCATGGGATTGGCGATCGCGGCCCGACTCGCCGAGCAAGGGGCTCGCGTTGTTCTGGCCGATCTCAACGCCGACAAGGCCGACACCGCGGCCGCCCAATTGCGCGCGGACGGACTCGACGCCACCGGACTGCAGGTCGACGTGATGCGGCCGGCCTCGGTTACTGCCATGTTCGAAGCCGCCGAAGACGCGATCGGATCGGTCGACATCCTCGTGAACAACGCTGGCATGAGCATCGACACGAGTGTTCGCAAGATGAGCGAACACATTTGGGAACGCACGATCGGGGTGAATCTGAGTGGGGTCGCGTATTGCTCGCAAGCAGCGGCACGGTCGATGATCCCGCGTCGAAGCGGACGGATCGTCAACATATCCTCCCGAGCATGGCTGGGATGGTGGGGCCAACTGCCGTATTCCGCGTCGAAGGGCGGCGTGGTCTCGACGACCCGGGCGCTGGCGATCGAACTCGCGAAATACGGGATCACGGTGAACTGCATCGCACCCGGGCTCATCGATACTCCGCTCCTGCGGGCCGAGCCACCAGAAGTGATGCAGCGACTGATGCGGGCACAGCCCACCGGAACGATCGGACATGCTGACGATGTCGCCTGGGCCACCAACTTCCTCGTATCCGAGTCGGCACGATCGGCGACCGGGCAAGTGCTCTATGTATGCGGCGGGAAGAGTCTTTATGCCCGACCTGCGAACAGCCGGTCCTGAATTCGCCTCGGTGGCGGATTGATGTCAGCGATCAACCCGCCACCGGCCATTCTTCGACGCGAGCGCCGAGTTGCAGCGAAACCTGCCTCCCGGCGTCTTGCATGAGATCCCGTACCAGCGGCAGACGATCGCTGGCCAATCGGCCGCGGGGCGCCGACACATGCACTGCCGCTTCGACTTTGCCCGCGGCATTCAGGATAGGAGTGGCAATACCTGTGATTCCCTCCACACTTTCCCCGTCGGTTACGGCGTAGCCCTGTTCGCGGATTCTGGCGTACTCGGCCTTCAACCGATCGCGGTCGACGATCGTGAATGGGGTGAGCGGTTCCAGATGAGGGGCACTGAGCACCTTGGCTTCCAGATCCGGATTGAACGCCGCCAATAGTTTCCCCACCGCCGAACCGTGCATCGGCCGAGCGCCACCGAGTTGCATCACCACGGCCAGCGGCTGCGAAGCCTCGTATCGATCGGCATACGTCACGCCATCGCCCACCCGGATTCCCAGGTACACATTTTCGTTGATCTCCTCGCACAGCGCCGTGAGGAACGGGCGCGCCACCTCCCGCAAGCTCAGAGAATCCACCACCGTCAGCGCGATGGTCACCGCGCGCGGTCCGATCGCATACGTTCGCGGACCGGCCACACGCACCGCGCCGATCTCCACAAGAGCCTGCATCAGGTCGTAAGTACTGCTCATCGGCAGATCGAGGTCCGAGCTGAGGTGCTTGAGACTACGACCCTCATGGTGATGGGCCAGATACCCCAGTACCGCCAACGCGCGGTCGATCCGCGACGCGTTCATAGTGTTGCTCCCATCATGTCCGTTGCTCGATCCTATTCGGCCCCAATAGCGCCGAGGCCTGTTCAAACAGCACCACCATCCGTATCGTACTTCGTATGTACGAAACTGACTTCGTGAATGCGCAGTGCCCCGCCAGCGGTCCGATGCGGGGAGTCCGGGTGGTCGACCTGAGCACTTCGCTGGGGAGCTACGTTGGACGGCTCTATGCCGACCTCGGCGCCGAGGTGATTCGCCCCGAACCGATCGGCGGGCACCCCGACCGGCAAATCGGCGCAGCTGTCCTACCGAGGTATTCGGCCGAATGGATCTTTCACAACGTCGGCAAGCGCAGTATCGAGATCGCTGACCTGGCATCGGGACTCCGCAGCCCGACGCTCACGAATCTCCTGGCCTCGGCGCAGGTATTGATCACATCGGAGTCACCCGCGAATCTTCGATCAGCCGGCCTGGACCCGCACGACATCGCAGCCCGATTTCCATCGCTGACGCATATCAACGTCAGCCCGTACGGCCTCAACGGGCCGTGGGCGGACCGTCCCGCCGACGATCTCGCCTTGCTCGCCGCAGGAGGCTTGCTGGGACTGGCTGGCGACCCCGACCGAGCGCCTGTGCGACCGGTCGGCAGGCAAAGCGCCGTCGCCGCCAGCCTCCATGCAGCGATTGGTGGACTGATCGCATTATTGGCCGATGAGGACAGCGGTCACGGCCAGCTCGTCGACGTCTCCGCGCAGGAGGCAGTCACTCATTCGCTCGAAAACGCCATCCAGTACTACGACCTGGAAGGCGAAATCCGCAGCAGAGCCGGAAGCAACCCCAAGGAGGCCGGGACAGGACTGTTCGCCTGCCGTGATGGCTACATCTACGTCGTCGGCGGACTCGGCGGACGCCCCCTGGGCTGGGACGGCCTCATCGAATGGCTCGATGAGGCAGGAGTAACCGAGGCACGGATCCTCGCCGAGAATCGCTGGCGCGATCGGCTCTGGCGACGCACGCCCGAAGCCATCAACGAATTCCGCCGACTGCTCGAGCAGCTGACAACGCCACGCACGAAACGCGAACTCTACGAAGACGGCCAACGCCACGGAGTGAGTGTGGCTCCGGTGTCCATGCCCGAAGACCTTCTCGAAAACCCACAGCTACAGGCTCGTCACTACTTCCGCGAAGTCGAGGTGGAAGGACACCGAGTCCGAATTCCCGGGGCGCCATACCGTTTCGCTGAACTTTCGGTCGGACCAGGCGAGAGCGTCGCCGAGTCTGGACACGATACCGAGCGGTTCGCGATAACCGGTGCCACCGTGCGCCCAACGAGTTCGGGCTGGACCGCTGGCTGATCGACTACCAGGCGAGCGGGCGCTCCGCCGGTCTGCGCCCGATCCAGGACGCCACCCGGGCGATGGCCATGTTCTCCTTCGCCGCGGCCGACCTCGAGGTCGAGTACCGCGACGTCGCGGCCCAGAAGCGCCTGCTGCACGAGCGGATGGCCGGCCTGGGCTGGTTGACCCCGCGTATCCTCGCGCACCTGGACGCGGCCCCGGACTTCTACCTCGACCAGGTCGCCCAGGTGGTGATGGACCGCTGGTCGAGCGGACGAGTGGGCCCGCTCGGAGACGCGGCGTTCAACTCGTCACCGATGTCCGGCCAGGGCACCGGGCTGGCCCTGGTCGGTGCCTACCTGCTAGCCGGAGAACTGGCCGCCGCCGGGTGGGACCCGCAGGCCGGGTTCGCCGGCTATGTCACATAACGTGGCGAGAGGGACGACGCTTCGGTACCTACCGCCGGACGATGTCCGCTCACGCCGCATCGGGTGCACCCGAACTCGGCTGCGGGCTTATGGATGCCCAGAATCACCACACCCACCGGGCCATCCGATACAAACCAGAATGCAAACCGTGGGGTTTCCGTGGGGTCGGGCCAAATAAAATAGGTCAGACCTGGTTAAAACCGAGCCTGACCTGGGTTTTTTGTGGAGCTAAGGGGAATCGAACCCCTGACCTTCTCGATGCGAACGAGACGCGCTACCAACTGCGCTATAGCCCCGTGCGGCTCCGGGGAACCGCGCTGTGACACTGTAGCAGGCTGGGTGGGCAGACTCCGAATCGCATGGTTGACCTGGGCGGATGCGATTCGGGTCAGGCACCGGCGGCGCGGCGCATATCGCTGGCGCCACGGCGGAGGGCGCGGGCGGTGGCGGGGTCGAAGGCTTCCAGGTGTTCGAACATGGGGTCTTCGTCGTCGACCTCGATGAGGGCGGAGCGGCGGCGGAGGGCGCGGGCGGTGTCGCGGTCCATGACGCGCTGTTTGGCGCGCTGCTCGGCCTCGCGCTCCGCCTCGATGTGCTCGCCGCGGCTGCGGGCCAAGCGGGCGAGTCGACGGCGGCGGATTTCCTCCTCCATGCGGACCTGCTTGCGTAGGTACGCCAGGTAGGTCACCAGGACGAGGGCCGAGCCGCCGCAGCCCCACCAGAACATCGGGCTCAGCGCCACCGAGAGTCCGCCGAAGGCGAGGGCGGCCAGGACGAGACCGAGCACCGCGCGCTGACGGAAGGTGTAGCGGGCCGCGCGCGCGATGGCATCGGCCTCCGGGTCGAAGCCGCCGCGTCCGCGCCGGGTCGGCACGAAATCCGAATCGTCGGAATCGGATTCGTCGAATCGAGCGGGCGCCGCCGTCCGGGCCAGGGGGATCCGGGCACCAGCCGGTTCGGTGTGCTCTACCGCCACCCGGTCATCATCGACGGTCGCCCGCTGGTTCGCAGCCGTTCGGGCCGTTGCGATTTCGGCATCGTCGGATTCGGCGGCATCGAGCTCGGCGTCGTCGAATTCGTTATCCGCGGTATCGAATTCGTCGTCGGCACCGTCGAACTCGTCGGATTCACCGTCCCGATCGTCGATTTCGGCATCGGATTCCGACCTGGCTTCGGGCGGGTTGTCCGCGGGATCGTCGTCCTCGGTGACCTGCTCGTCGGCCGGTGGGGTCATCCGGTCCTCCGCATCATCGCTGTGGGAAAGCCTTCTCTGCACTCGGGTCGGCCGGTAATCCGGATCGCTGTCGTGTCCGGCGGCCGGACCACTCCTGGTGCGCCGCTTGGAACCTCCGCGGTGCAATACGCGGGTCGCCAGCGCCGCGTCGGTCGTCTGCCTGATCCTCGGGTGCCGGTCGGCGAGGATCGGGAACAGCACGAAGACCCAGAGCACGACCAGGCCAATCCATAGGATCGAATTCGGCATTTCGCCTCTGCACCTCCGTCCCCGCCGCATCGTCCGCTCGGCCTTTCGACCGGGTCGCACCGCGCCCCGTCGCGGTGCGTTCGCTCGCCGCAAAACGCCTCGGACGGACGGACGTCCGGCCGCCGTGAGGCGTATTCGGCACTGCCTCACAAGCTGGTTGCCGGTGGCACGGGACGCACCTCCGACGTCCGTAGGTTAATTCCGTGTCGCACCAACTTCGGTCAGGCGCGCCGTCCACATACGCCACACCTGTCACAGTTCCACCATTTTCGCCGCGCGCCGAGGTCGGCCGGGCGCGTCGGAAACGGTACGGACGTGCAGGTGTCCGATTTCAGGGCAATGTGGCCCGACCATCGCGCACCAAACGATCGACGACGGTCCCCGCCACCTCCTCGACGGTGATGCCGACCAGCAGGTGATCACGCCAGGCCCCGTCGACATCCAGATACCGCTTGAGCAGCCCCTCCTCGCGGAACCCGACATTGCGCAGAACCGCTTGGCTGGCAAGGTTTTCCGGCCGCACAGTCGCCTCGACTCGATGCAATCCGGCAGGTCCGAAGCAATGGTCGAGCCCGAGCGCCAACGCGGCCGTCGCCACGCCCTGACCACCCAAATCCTTGGCGACCCAATAACCGATCCACGCCGAACGCAGCGCGCCGCGCACGATATTGCCGATGGTCAACTGTCCGCTGAACGCGCCGTCGACCTCGATCACGAGCGGAATCATCGCGCCGCGCCTTGCCTCGGCCTTCAGACTCGACCACAGTGACGGCCAGTTCGACGCGTGGTTGCGCGCCTCCCAGGCACCGCGCCCGGTCGGCTCCCACGGCTCCAGATGCGCCCTGTCGTGTAAGCGGATCCGGCTCCACGCCGCCGCGTCACGCAACCGCACCGGACGCAATGTCACCTCCCCGGCCGCGACGCGCACCGGTCCCAGATGCGCGGGCCAACCGGGATGCTGCGTAACCCGGAATACGTTCATCGTCTCCACGCCTCAGCCGCGCTGTGCGAGAAATGCGACCCGGACTTCGTCACCGGTTCTGATCTCGGTGTCGTCCGGGTCGAGCACGATCAGACTGTTCGCCTCGGCCAGCGTCGCGAGCAGATGCGACGAACCGCCCGCGCCGCCGCCGAGCGGCTGCACCAGGTAGTCGCCGGTGGCCTCATCGCGCATGAGTTGCGCGCGCAGGTAACCCTTGCGTCCGGCGATCGAAGTGATCGGCGTGATTGTCCTGGCGCGAATGATCCGGCGCATGGGATGTCTGCGCCCCAACGCGATTCGGATCAGCGGTCGCACCATGACCTCGAAAACCACCAGTGCCCCAACGGGATTCGACGGCAGAAGAAAGGTCGGCACTTCATCGCGCCCGAGCCGCCCGAAACCCTGTACGGAGCCGGGATGCATGGCGACCCTGGTGATTTCGAGGTCACCGAGGCCCTCGAGTGCCTCGCGGACCTGTTCCGAAGCCCACCCGCCGATGGCACCCGCGATCACCACGACCTCGGAACGAACCAGTTGCCCCTCCACCACATCGCGCAGCCGCCGCGGATCCGAACTCACGATGCCTACCCGGTTCACATCCGCACCCGCATCGCGCGCGGCCGCGGCGAGCGCATACGAATTCACGTCGTAGACCTGGCCCGGTCCAGGCGTGCGATCGATATCGATCAATTCGCCGCCCACCGAGATCACCGACAGCCGCGGCCGAGGATGGACCAGCACCTTGTCCTGACCGACCGCTGCGAGCAGACCGACCTGCGGCGCACCGATGATGGTGCCCGCACGCACCGCGACATCGCCGGGCTGCACATCGTCACCGATGCGCCGGACATAGTCGCCGGATCGGACCGGTTCGTACACCTTGATCCTGGCCCGGCCACCATCGGTGAAATCCAAGGGCAGCACGGCATCGGCCAGCGTCGGCAGCGGTGCACCGGTGTCGACCCGGACGGTCTGGCGCGGCTGCAATCGGATCGGCTGTTTGGAACCGGCGACCACCTCACCGACCACCGGCAGTGTCAGATCGACCAATTCGCCGTCCTCGTCGCGGATATCGGTGCCGGCGGCGGACACATCGACACTGCGCACCGCGTACCCATCGATCGCGGCCTGATCGAATCCGGGCAGCGGCCGCTCGGTGACGACATCCTCGGCACACAGCAGACCCTGGGCCTCGGAGATCGCGACCCGGACCGGCCGGGGCGCGACCGCCGCGGCCGTCACCTTGATCTGCTGATCCTCAACCGAGCGCATCCAGCCCTTCCTGATCTCTCCGCACCGACCCGATTCCGCGACCGCGCAACCGAACCCGCGCGGCTCTGCCGATCCGCGGTGTTCCCGGGGCTCTGCGTGGTTACGCAAGCTGCCGCCTCCGAGCCCGTCGCTCACACCGCAGATGAACCATCATTCGTACCCGACGGTCCACTATCGGCGAAACCCGACGCCCGCGCCTATCAGTCGTAGGTCGTCAGCTGTGGGTCCCAGTCCGCACTGAGCCGGTGCTGCAGCCACTCCCGCAGGGTGGGGCCGTATTCCTCTCGTTCCAAAGCGAAATCGACCGCAGCACGAAGATAACCGCCCGGGTTGCCCAAATCGTGGCGCGACCCACGGTGGACTACCACGTGGACCGGATGGCCCTCCTCGATGAGCAGTGCGATCGCATCGGTGAGTTGCAGCTCGCCGCCCGTGCCCGGTTCGATTCGGCGCAACGCGTCGAAGATGGCGCGGTCCAACAGGTATCGGCCCGCGGCCGCGTAGGTCGACGGTGCGTCCGCGAGCGCGGGCTTCTCCACCATTCCGTTGACCCGCAGCACATTCGGATTCACCGCATCGGGCACCGGCGCGACGTCGAAGACGCCGTAGGCGCTGACCTCGTCCTTGGGAACGTCGATGGCGCACAGCACAGTTCCGCCGCGCTTGCGCCGGACCCGGCTCATCACATCGAGCACGCCACACGGCAGCACCAGGTCGTCGGGCAGCAGTACGGCGATGGCGTCCTCGTCATCATCGAGGGCGCCCTCGGCCTGGGCGACCGCGTGGCCGAGGCCGAGCGGCTCGTCCTGGACCACCGAGGTGACATCCAGCAGCGCGGGCGCCTTGCGCACCTTCTCCAATAGGTGGAACTTGCCGCGCTCGGCGAGCGTGCTCTCCAGCACCAAGTCCTCTACGAAGTGTGCGACCACACCGTCTTTACCCGGCGAGGTCACGATGACCAGCCGCTCCGCACCGGAATCGGCGGCTTCCGTCGCGACCAGTTCGATGCCGGGAGTGTCCACCACCGGCAGCAACTCCTTGGGCACGGTCTTGGTCGCGGGCAGGAACCGCGTCCCGAGCCCGGCCGCGGGCACGACGGCCGTGCGGAAACACGACACGGCCGCGCCATTCGCGGATTGTCCGGCCTTTGTTGTCATACGCCTACCCTATCCATCCATTACAGGCCCGAACCGGCCATCACGCCGACTCGGGTCCCGGTGAGCTTAAGGTGATCCCTGTGGAGATGCCCGGCGAGCGCGACAAACATGCCTGGCGGGCCGAAATCATTGCGCGACGGGCCGCGATGACCAGTGCCGACCAGGCATCCGAGGCACGTGAGTTGGCCCACAGTGTCACCGAACTGGACGTCCCCGCCTGGGTGTGCGCGTACGTGCCGGTGCGCGGTGAACCCGGATCGACAGCGATGCTGACAGCACTGCGCGCGGCGGGCGCCCGGGTCTTGCTGCCCGTCACCGGACCGCCGGGACCACTGCAATGGGCCGAGTTCACCGGTGCCGATGCCCTCCGGCGCGCCGAATTCGGACTGCTGGAACCCGTGGGCGCGGTGCTCGCCGATGCGATCACATTGGCGGAGCTGATCCTGGTCCCGGCGCTTGCGGTGGACCGCCGCGGTGTTCGGCTCGGCCGCGGCGCGGGATACTACGATCGGACGTTGCCCGCGGCCCGGCCGACGGCGCGGTTGATCGCGGTGGTCCGCGACGACGAACTGCTCGACCGGCTTCCCGAGGAGCCGCACGATCTGCGCATGGGCTGGGCCCTCACACCGCGCGGCGGGCTGCATCGATTGGGTAGTGATACGGATGCGGAATGAAATGCCGATTAGCGGTGTTGGCACTGTCGGCTGTAGAGTGCCAGGTTGACGTACCATGCGGAGGATCCAGTGCCAACTTATTCATATGCGTGCACCCAGTGTGACAACCGCTTCGACATCGTTCAGTCCTTCACCGATGAGGCGCTGAGCGTCTGCTCGGAGTGCTCGGGCAAGCTGCGCAAGCTCTTCAACTCGGTTGGCATCGTGTTCAAGGGCAGCGGTTTCTATCGCACCGACAGCCGCGGCGGGTCGTCGACCGCCAGCGAGCCCGCCAAGTCGGACAGCGGTGCCAGCAGCTCCGCGTCGAGTTCCGATTCCGGTTCGTCGAGCAGCTCCAGCACCACGAGCACGGCCGTCGCCAGCTGACTTTCACCTGGTAAACCAGCCCTGCGGGAGTTATCCCCAGGGCTGTCGCCATCCACAGGGCCCGCCTTTCTCGGGCGAGTCGCATGGCCGGTGACCATAGGCTCGCGGCATGGCTTCCCTGGGCATCATTCCGTCCGGCAAGACCCGGTCCTTCGCCGATCTCGGCCGCGGCGACTCGCTGCGCTCGGCGATCTGGAATCGACCGCCGTGGGCGGATGCGCTACTGGCCCGGCGCCTGCTCGCGGCGGCACTCACCGCACTCGCGATCGTTCTGTTCCTGCGTGGTGATCCTCACAGTGCGCGCACCGAAGTCGTGGTCGCCGGACACGATCTGCCACCGGGGCATCTGCTCGAAGCCACCGATCTGCGCTCTACACCGCTCGAATCCGGCGCACTGCCCGCCGGCGCGATCGGCGACATCGCCGTCCTGGTCGGCGCGACACTGACCGGCGCCATGCGCACCGGCGAGGTATTCACCGATCTGCGCATCCTCGGTCCGCGACTGGCGGCGGTCGCCACCGGCGCGGGTGATGCCCGCATCGTGCCCATTCGGCTGGCCGATACCGCGGTCGCGGAGATACTGCGGGCGGGTGACCGGGTGGATGTCATCGGGGCGGAGGAACAGAGCGGTCCCGGCACCCGTCCCGCCCGATTGCTCGCGATCAATGCCGCGGTCGTGTTGGTGTCCGGTCCCGGCGACCGGCGGGGTGCGCCCGAGCGGGTCGTGCTGGTCGCGATGGATGCCGAACACGCCACCGCGGTGGCCGCCGCCTCACTGCGGACCGCCCTGACCGTGGTTTTCCATTGATCGAGTTCGCCGAGAATTCGCGATCAAGGTCAACTAGCATCGGTCGATACGGCAGCCCGAACCGCCGAGCACAACGAGTCAGCTCCCACCCGAAGAGGAGATATCGGCAATGCTCAAAGGTTTCAAGGATTTCCTACTCCGCGGAAATGTCGTTGACCTGGCAGTAGCCGTGGTGATCGGTACCGCGTTCGTCGAGATCGTCACCGCGTTCACCAATGGCATCATCAACCCGATTCTCGCTGTCTTCGGCGAACGGGATGACATCGGCCTCGGTTTCCGGTTGGTTGCCGATAAACCGGCGACCTTTGTACAGGTGGGTCCGGTCATCACCGCGGCCATCAATTTCGTGATCATCGCGGCGGTGCTGTACTTCGTGCTTGTGCTCCCCGCATTGCACGCGAAGAAGCGGTTCGGCACCACCCCGGATACCAAACTCAGCGATTCCGAGGTGCTGATCCAGATCCGCGACCTGCTCGCCGACACCCAGAGCAGCGGGGGTGGGCGCCACGAATTCTGATCGAATTCCCTTGCCCGACAATATGAACGGGAATTCGACTGCGCCACAATCAGATACGCTGATCCACTTGCGCCATACGCTGAACGGGCCCGTCGCACACGCGGCGGGCCCGTTCGGCGTATTCGAGCGGAATACTCAGCCGAGACTGAACGGCTGCCCCCACAACGTCGTCCAGGTGATGACATTGTCCGTCTCGACCTCGACGCTGACGAAGGAACGCGCCTGCGCGTAGCCACCACAGCCGCTGAGACCGATGGTCTCATCGGCCCAGGTGACCGAGCCGCTGCCATTCTTGAACTTATTGCGCTTCTTGTGCGACTCGTTGCCGAAGTCGTCGGCCTGCTCGAGATCGAGCACATAGAACGACTGCGCCTGGCCCGGACCGAGACTCAGGTTGGCGCCGCTGGTCGCGCCGACACCACCGGTGACGGTGTCACCACTCCAGTCCGCGGTGCCCTCGACACCACCGCTGGCACCGCCACCGTCGATATTCACCTGGCAGGCGACGACATAACCCGGGAAGATCGCGCCGTTCCAGCCATCGGTCACCTCGACCTGCGCGCTACCGGACACCCACGCATTGCGGTGCACGGGTGTCGCACCCATAGAAGGATTGATAGTGGCCGATTCGCCGACCAGCCGAATGGTGAGAACCGTTCCGTCGGAAAGTGTTTTGACGATTTGACCGCCCGGTAGTGGAATGAAGGTGTCGGCATTCGCCGCACCGGTGGACAAGAGGCCGAGTGCCAGCGCGGCGGCGCCACCGAGCCCGGCCACGCGCGCCACAAACTTACGATCGATCATGATTGGTAGTACCTACCTCTAGCGATTGAGTTCGATGAATTCGATTAGGCGAGTGGAGATTCGACAGATCCCACCGCGGTCAGCCGATGCTGAACGGCGCTCCGTACAGGGTGACCTTGGAGTAGTTGTCGCCGATGATCTCGACGACGGTGTAGGCACGCGCCTGGGCATAACCCGCGCAGCCCTGGATCTCGATCTCCGCATCCTGATACTCGACCGAGTAGACACCCGGCTTCAGAATGTCCTTGTAATCGATCTGAACGAACTTGACATCGCCAGGGCCGAGGTTGAGGCCGATCGACCCACCGAGCGAACCGCCCGAGAGGTTGATGCCGCCGGAAACCCCGGCCGAAATCGCATTATCGGCGATGCTGACCTGGCAGCCGACGATATAGCCGGTGCTCAGCTGCGATGCGCCGTGCGTCGAGGAGTTGTTGGTACCCGGCGCCCCGGAGGCGCCGTTGTTCGGGCCGATGGTGCCCTCCGGAGTGACGGACACGTCGGCAATGGCGTTACCCGAGACCCACACGACTCGGCCGGCGCCATTCGCGGCCAAAGACGGTGAAATCAACGCGTGTTCACCCGTCCGGCTGACGGTCACACCCGGGCCCAGCTTATGGCCGTCCGGCAACGGCACAAAAACATCGGCGTTGGCGGCGCCGGTCGAAAGCAGGCCCATCCCAGCAGCGGCGGCGACAACGGCACCCGCGATGCGGACACCTCGACGCAGACCGCTGGTGCGGTTCTTGCTCATACTTCCCCTCATCGGATTCTAGCGGTCGTCCTCGGGGTACCGAGGACGAAAACCCTTTCATGCCGACACCGCTCGCTGGAAAGACATTGGCCATCAAGCGGTTTGCCGACAATCTCGTCGGTGGACGATCTTGGGTGCGCCCAATATTAGTGGTTTCCGCCGAATTCCTGTGAGATTTCGCACATGTTACCGCTCGATCCGCTACGATCTGCGAATTTCACTGGGTGCTAAGGGGTTTCACAACAGAAAGCGGGCCCGCCGCGAATGCGACGAGCCCGCTTACGTTTTCAGGGCTTGCTGCCCCTGGCGATCAGCCGAGGCTGAACGGCTGGCCCCACAGGGTGGTCCAGGTGATGACGTTATCCGTCTCCACCTCGACACTGACGAAGGCACGCGCCTGGGCGTAACCCGCGCAGCCGGTCAGACCGATGGTCTCATCGGCCCAGGTGACCGAACCACTGCCATTCTTGAACTTGTTGCGCTTCTTGTGCGCCTCATTACCGAAGTCATCGGCCTGCTCGAGATCGAGCACGTAGAACGACTGCGACTGACCGGGGCCCAGAGTCAGGTTCGCGCCACTGGACGCGCCGACACTTCCGGTGACGGTGTCACCACTCCAATCCGCGCTGCCGTCCACACCACCTTCGACGCCGCCACCGGAGATGCTCACCTGGCAGCCGACGGTGTAACCCGGGAAGATCGAGCCGCCACCGTCACCGGATACGGTGACCTGGGCGCTACCCGACACCCACGCGTTGCGGTGCACCGGGGTCGAGCCCATCGACGGGTTGATGTTGGCGGATTCGCCGGTCAGGTTGATGGTGACGACAGTGCCGTCGGACAGGGTCTTGGTGATCGAGCCACCCGGCAGCGGCACGAAGGTATCGGCGTTCGCGGCGCCGGTGGAGAACAGGCCAAGGGCGACAGTGGCAGCAGCGCCGACACCGGCCACCCGTGCCACCTTCTTACGGTTGATCATGAAATTAATCCCTCGAGGGTTGAATCGCTTGAGCGAGAAGAATATTCGTGGAACGACCGACGTCAGCCGATGCTGAACGGCTGCCCGTACAGGGTGGTCTTCGAGTAGTTGTCACCGATGATCTCGACCACCGTGTAGGCACGCGCCTGGGCATAACCCGCGCAACCCTGGATCTCCATCTCGGCATCCTGATACTCGACCGAGTAACGACCCGGCTTCAGAATGTCCTTGTAATCGATCTGCACGAACTTCACCTCACCGGGACCGAGGTTCAGACCGATCGAACCGCCGAGCGAACCACCCGAGAGGTTGATGCCGCCGGAGAGTCCGGCCGAGATGGCGTCGCTGGCGATGCTGACCTGGCAGCCGACGATGTAGCCGGTGCTCAGCTGCGAAGCGCCGTGCGTCGAGGAGTTGTTGGTACCCGGGGCGCCCGAAGCGCCGTTGTTCGGGCCGACCGTGCCTTCCGGCGTGACGTTCACATCGGCAATGGCGTTGCCCGAAACCCAGACCACACGCCCGGCGCCGTTGGCCGCCAGCGAAGGCGAGATCAGGGCGTGCTCACCGGTGCGGGTGAGCGTCACATCGGGGCCGTTCTTCTGGCCGTCCGGCAACGGCACGAAGGTATCGGCATTGGCAGCACCGGTCGAAAGCAGCCCCATGGCCACGGCCGCGGCGGCGCCGACGCCCGCGATCCGGGCACCGCGGCGCAGGGTGCGGTTCTCGCTCATACTTCCCCTCATCAGGTTCTAACAGTCAACCTCGACCATCGAGGCTGGACGTTGGTCCTCTCAGGCCCAGCTCAGTTTGTCGTCCGATTGTTGCCGATATGTAACCGGCTGTTATTTCGGCGCAACGGTCAGCGCTGGCATCGGAACCGAGCCGGGTTCCGCCGGGTCGACAAAACGTACGTGCCGTACCCGGACCTGCGAGGTCCAGTGCGTGGGTGGCTCGTGGCGAGATTAAACCGACCAGTAACGGTCTGGCAACGTAAGTTTTCGTTAAGATCAATGTGATCTAGATCACACCATCTCAAATGCTCATATTGCTTGACGTGCATAAACAGGAAAGCGACGCCACTCGAACGATCCTCAAAGACGGGTCCCGTCGCAACGATGCCGTTGGTAACTACGAGACAGCACCGTACTTGAACGTCTAGCAAATTTCAGCGTGAGGGATTCGTAGTGGATGAAGGCGCAGCCGCGAACCGTCATACGTGACGGGACCGTAGATGGGTCAGGAGCCGTGATGGGGTGGCACCTGCGAGCGGAACCAATCGTCGGACAACGATTCGGTATCGGCGCGGTGCTCGTCACTGGTCGTCTCCGGGAGGACGTCACCGAAAATTTTTGCCAGACGCGCCGCATCCCTCACCCGGCGTGTCGCCGGGCGAGGGTCGTCGGAGGACTCGGCGGCGGTAATTTATTCCGCCAATCCGGACAGCTCGCCGATCACTCGGCTGGCGAGCGGACCGAGGGTTGCCATGCCGTCGCGGACCGCCGCCCGGCTGCCCGGCAGGTTTACCACCAATGTGCTGCCCGAGACGCCGGCCAGACCGCGCGAAAGACCGGCATCGAGCGAACCGGCTACCCGGCCGGAAGACCGCAGTGCCTCGCTGATTCCGGGCAGTTCCCGGTCGAGCACCTGCGAGGTGGCCTCCGGTGTGACATCGCGCGGGGACATACCGGTACCACCGACAGAGATGACCAGATCGACACCGCCGATCACCGCGGTGTTGAGCGCATTGCGGATCTCCACCTCATCGGCCTGTACCGATACCGAAGCGTCCACCAGGAAACCCGCTTCGGTGAGCAACTCGGTGACCAGCGGCCCGAGCGAGTCCACACCTCCATGCGCCGTTCGATCGTCGACGACCACCACCAGAGCACGCCCCGCGACAGGAGCATCGATTTCCATGGTGGTAACCGTAGCGTCCAGATCGACGAGGTGGGCGTCGGCTCCCGGTCGCGCCGACAATCCGCCTGGCAGGACCCGCATCATCGGCCGCCGTCCGCGGCCGCACCGGAGAGGGTCACCTCGACGGTCTTGGGATTGTTGCCTTGTTCATCGGTGTAGGTGACCTTCACCTTGTCTCCTGGCTGATGGGAACGGACCGCGGCGATGAGCGCGTCGCCGGAGTCGATGGTCCGGCTGTCCACCTTGGTGATGATGGCACCGGCCGGAATGCCCGCCTTGGCGGCCGGACCGTCCGGTGTCGCCTCGAGCACCCGCGCGGCGGCGTCCTGCGGGCGCAGTTTGATGCCGATCTGGGCGTAGGTGGCGTGACCGGTCTTGATCAGTTCGTCGGCGACCCGGCGGGCCTGATCGACCGGGATGGCGAAGCCGAGGCCGATGGAACCGCTCTGCTGGCCGGTTGCCTCGCTACCGCCGAGGCTGGCGATGGCGGTATTGATGCCGATGAGCTTGCCGCTTCCGTCGACCAGCGCACCACCGGAATTGCCGGGGTTGATCGCGGCATCGGTCTGGATCGCGTCGATGACCGGCTGCACCTGGCTCGGGGTGCCCTCACCGTTGGTGGAGACCGGACGGTTGAGTGCCGAGACGATGCCGGTGGTCACCGTGCCCGCCAGCCCGAGCGGCGAGCCGATGGCGATAACCGGCTGGCCGACTGCGAGATTCGACGAAGAACCCAGTTCGATCGGGGTCAGTCCATCCTTGCCCTGCACCTTGATGACGGCCAGGTCGGAGACCGGATCGGCGCCGACCAGCGTGGCCGGTGCCGTGGTGCCGTCGGCGAAGGCGACCTCCATCTTGGCGTTGGCGCCACCGCCGGAGGCGACATGGTTATTGGTGAGGATCAAACCGTCGGAGGACAGCACCACACCGGAGCCCTCGCCCTGTGCGCGATTGCTGGCGACCTTGATCATGACCACGCTCGGCAGCACCTTCTGCGCCACCGCCTGGGTAGAGCCGGCCGGCGCATTGGTGACATTGCTGACATTGGGCTTGGGCGCTTCCAGGGCATTGGTCACTGTGGTGTGACCGCTATCGGAGCGGGTGACCAGCGCACCGACCGCGCCACCGACGCCACCGCTGGCGAGTGCGAGCGCGACCGCGCCGACGACGAGGCCGGTGCGGACCGGGCGGCGGGCGGGTTCGGGCGGCGGCGGTGCGGGCATCGGGTCGGCACCGAATGCGGCCGCGGGATACGGCCCGCCGGGTGGGGTGGGCGGTGGGTAGGACGGCTGGGCGTATTCCGGGCCCGCCTCGGGACCCGGAAATCGCTGAGTCGGGTTCTGCGACACGCGCTGCTGCCAGATCGTTGGATGCGGTGCCGGCCCCCGTGGCCCGTATCCCGATTGCGCGTAGACCTGATCCGGCTGGCCCGGTGGTGCGACCGGAATCTCCTGGGTCGGATACGGACCGGGCGCGGCATCGGTGTTCTCCGGCTGCGGCGTCGAGCCTTCCTTGGATTCCTCGGTCATTTTTCTCCTTACGTCTTCGACCAGCTTGGCGACGACGACTGAGAGCGAACTGAGACCCCGCTTTCAGTTTTCCGAGATATCGGCGAACGGACCCTCTTCCGGCCTGTCCTCCGTTACCCGGCAATACGATACGGACCGAGGCGGCACCACGCATCGCGCTCTGATATCACAGCCGTGTCTCGAAGGGCGTCAATCGGTTACGGAATCGACCGCACCGTCGAGCATGGTCGCCGCGCCCGGCAGCACAATCCGGATCAAGGCGCCGCCGCGCTCGGAGGTCTCGATGGTGATCGTGCCGCCGTGTTTGGTCACAACCTGCTTCACGATCGCGAGGCCGAGCCCCGACCCCGGCATGGAACGCGACGCGGTGGTCCGATAGAAACGGTCGAATACCAACTCCCGCTCGGCGACCGGGATGCCGGGTCCGGCGTCGTCGACATCGAGCTCGAGCAACCCGCGACCGGTTTCGCGCATGGTGACCTTCACCTGCGCACCCGCGGGACTCCACTTGGCGGCATTGTCGAGGACATTCAGAATCGCCCGCTCCAGGCCCGCCTCATGGCCGTATACGAACCAGGGCTGCAACTGCGCGGCGAATTCGATAGCACCGCGGCGGCGCCGGGCCCGCTCCAGCGCGCGCTCGGCCACCTCACCGAGATCTACTCGTTCGTAGACGGTTTCGGGCGCATCCTCGCGGGCCAGATCGACGAGATCGCCGACCAGGGTGGACAGTTCCTCGATCTGAGCCATGACATCGGCGCGCAACTCCGCCATATCCTGCTCCGGAATCTGCGGCGCGCCAGGACGACTGGAGGCGATCAACAATTCCATATTGGTGCGCAGCGAGGTGAGTGGCGTGCGCAATTCGTGTCCGGCATCGGCGACCAATCGACGTTGCCGATCGCGCGATTCAGCGAGTGCGCGCAACATTGTGTTGAAACTCTCGGTGAGCCTTGCGAGTTCATCGTCACCGGTCACCGGAATCGGTGTCAGATCGTCGGTGCGGGCGACCCGTTCGGTCGCCGCGGTCAGCCTGCCGATCGGGCGCAGCCCGGTGCGGCCGACCGCGGTACCCGCGGCCGCCGCCAGCACAACACCACAACCGCCCACGACGAACAGCAACCAGGCCAGCCTGTCCAATACCTCGCGGGTCGGTTGCAACCGCTGCGAGACGACCAGCGTCGCGCCGGAATGCGTCGGCACCGCGAGTACCCGCTGATTACTCACGGTGCGCAATGACGAGGGCAACTCACCGTTCGCGACCGCCAGTTCCTGGGCACCGACCGGTGGAATCGTTTGCTGCGGCGGCATATATGCCTTGTCTTTCGCATATATCAGCGCGACACCGACATCATTGGAGTACAGGCCGGCCAGCACGATCGACTGAAAACCCAAACTGTCGAAATTATTGTTGATCATGGTGTTCGCGCGCGCCTTGAGCTGTGCGTCCACATCGGCATTCAGCGCGCGGGCCACCATGGCATAGGCGGCGATCGAGGTGACGGCCACGGCGATGGCGACCACCGAGGCGGCGAGCAGGGTCACCCGCCAGCGCAGGGAGACCGATCTGGTCAGCGGCATGGGTGGCCGCATATCCGACGGTTCCGGCGGATATGCGCCGAGCGCGGCGACCACCGGTCGCCTGGGATTGGTTCTGGCCATGGTGCCGACTCGCCTACGGCGGTGTTTCGCGCAGCACGTAGCCGACACCACGCACAGTGTGGATGAGCCGGGCCTCGCCCTCGGCCTCGGTCTTGCGGCGCAGATAGCCGATATAAACCTCGAGCGCATTACCGGAGGTCGGGAAGTCGTAACCCCAGACCTCCTCGAGGATGCGGCCGCGGGTCAGCACCCGGCGCGGATTGGCCATCAGCATTTCCAGCAGTGCGAACTCGGTGCGGGTCAGGCTGATCGAGCGGTCGGCGCGGGTCACCTCACGGGTCACCGGGTCCAGCGACAGATCGGCGAACATCATGGTCTCGGAAACCTCGCCGGGATCGGCGGCCCTGCGGCGCAACAACGCCCGCAATCTGGCCAGTAATTCCTCTAGGGCGAATGGTTTCGGTAAATAGTCATCGGCACCGGCATCGAGTCCGGCTACCCGTTCGGAAACCGAATCCCGCGCGGTCAAAACCAGAATCGGCAGATCGTCTCCGGTGCTGCGCAAGCGTCGGCAAACTTCGAGCCCATCCATCCGGGGCATCATCACGTCGAGTACGAGTGCGTCCGGTCGCTGCGCGGTTGCTTTCTCCAGCGCGTCCACACCGTCGACCGCGAGATCGACGGAGTAGCCGTTGAAGGTCAGCGACCGGCGCAGCGATTCCCGGACGGCACGATCGTCGTCGACTACCAGAATGCGCATGCCCCCAGTTTGACCGCATCGACTGAGAGTCGACTGAGAGGTCGCCGCTCGACACGCCGCACTCAGCATCGATGCGGCCCGCTAGGGACTGGTCGAGCGACCAGCACGTTTGTGATCACGTACAGATCTCGACGGAAACCGGCAACCGTTTTGGGTGGCGAAACCCGTTCTCAGTAGCCATATTCGAGTGAATTACAGAGTGACTGCCCCAGATTGCCGTTAGTCACTCTGCACGGTATGTTCCCTGCGGTAAAAAGAAGACCTCTAGTTGGTTCTCAGCGGGTTGAATCAAAACCGAACAGCCACGAGCCATCCGGGGGCACTCGTGCAAGCTCGTGAAGCGGAGGCAACGGAAGCGGATGGAAGCTGCACCGCGGTCCTGGCAATTCAGTCTGTCCAACTGGTCGGTCACTCGCAAGGTTGGCATCGTGCTGGTCCTGCCCGTGCTGCTGGCCACCGTCTTCGCCGTGCTCCGCATCAACAACGAACTGCGCACCATGTCACAGTTGGATGCGGCGACCGAACAGGTCATCATCATTCGCCCGATCGTCAAGTTCGGTACCGCCACCGAACAACTCGCCGTCGCGGCGACCGCCTCCTGGGGGAACACCGCGGATCCGGCAACCGACGCGGCCTTGACGAAATTCGACCAGGCACTGGCCGACCTCGAGGCCGGAATGCGCACGACCAAGGTGAGCACCCGGGTCACCTCCGAATTGGCCTCGGCCGTCGCCACCGGCACCACCATGCGCAATAGCCTGCGCAACGGATCACCGATGATGGTCGGTGAGCAGGCCGATGAGATCGCGGTTCGCATCGGCAACGCGTACGCGCTCTCGCCGTCGGTCGAGGACCTCGTCATCCAGCGTTACTTCCTGCAGATCGGCGCGCTCCAGAACGCCCGCCGCGTACTCACCCAGCAGCGCATGATGATCGGCTCCCCCGACGCCGCCCACAATCCGAGCGTGCGCGCGAAGGTGCTCACCTCCGCCGGCGCCGAGATGACCATGATCAATACCTACGGCATCATCCTTCCGGACAATGCGCCGAATATGCGGCCGCTGCTGGACGCGGTCGGCATCCGCCTCGGCGCATTCAGCCAGAACGGTGGGGATCCGACATCCAATTCGGCCGTGCTGGATTCACTACAGGTCAGCGCGGACATCTACGAGAAAACCACCAACTCCCTCGCCGACACCATCGACAAGGCGCTGGCGCACCGCACCACCCAGGCGCAGACCGGTGCGCTGCGCGAGACCACGATCGTCATCGGCATGCTGCTGGCCGGGCTGGCGCTGGCCCTTGCCGTCGCCCGCACCCTGGTCGTCCCGGTGCGCAGGCTGCGGCGCGACGCGCTCGAGGTCGCGCACGTCAAACTGCCCGACGAACTCGCGGTCGTGCGCAGCGGTGGCGCGACCCCGGAGATCACCCCGGTCGGCGTACACACCACCGATGAGGTCGGCCAGCTGGCCCGCGCTGTCGACGAAATCCACGAGCAGGCGCTGAATCTCGCCGCCGATCAGGCCCGACTGCGATTGCAGATCGGGAATATGTTCGAAACCCTTTCCCGCCGTAGCCAATCCCTCGTCGAACAGCAGCTATCGCTGATCGAGGATCTGGAACACGACGAGGACAATGCCGAACGGCTACAAAGCCTGTTCCGCCTCGACCACCTCGCCACCCGCATGCGCCGCAACGGCGACAACCTGCTGGTGCTCGCCGGTACCGCGCTGCGCCGCGGTCAACTACTTCCGGTCCCACTATCGGACATGCTCTGGAGTGCGGTCTCCCAGGTGGAGGACTACCAGCGGGTGGAAATCGGCGCGGTGCCCGACGGCATCGTCGCCGGTGAGCCCGCGGTCGATATCGAACATCTGCTCGCCGAACTGATCGACAACGCGCTGCGCTACTCCCCGCCGACCACACCGGTCGCGGTGATGGTGGCGCGCGCGGTCGACGGCGGCTACCTGATCGAGATCACCGACCGCGGCCTCGGCATGTCGCTGGAGGATCTACAGCTCACCAACGACCGGCTGGCCTCCGGTGGTGAGGTCACCGTCGAAACCGCCCGCCGCATGGGCCTTTTCGTCGTCGGCCGACTCGCCAAACGGCACACCATTACGGTGAGCCTGCGCCGCACCTCGACCATGGCACAGCAGCCCGGTATCACCGCCAGCGTGCATCTGCCCGGCGCACTGGTCGCGCCGCCGCTCGATGCCACCGATCCCAACCAGCGGGCCATCGAGGCGCAGGTGGTGGCCGCGTTGCCGACCCCGTCGCAACAACAGCCGCCGCGCACGCTGGTGCCGGTGCCGAGCCTGCCGCAGCGTGAACCGTCCCGGTTCGCGGTCACCAGTTCCGGTCTGCCACAACGTCGTCCGACCATGCGCGTCGCCGACGCGCCTGAGGTACCGATACCCGGCGATGATCACACCGAAACATCGGTCGATCTATTCGCCGAGAGTCCGAGCAACCGCCGCGGTGTGGACGACCGGTCCCGCAGCGCGCCGTTCGGGCCGCCGACGCCGACCGACGATCCGGCCACCGGGCCGAATTCGGTCATCGATGTGGAACCGCGGGCGCCCCTCGGCGCGGTGACCGATCTGTGGGCTGAACACCCCGACGAACCGGCGCACACCGGCTCGAACCCGATCGTCTCCCGCGAATCCGCCGAACCGCATCCGACCGGGCCACAGCCCACCGTGCGGCCGTCGCTGCCGGCCAGAAAGCCCGCCGCCGCATCGGAACCCGAGCCGACCTCGACTCGACTACAGCCCGTCTCGGCCGAAACCGCGACCAACACCTCGACCCGACTACAGCCCGTACAGGGCGAATCGCCCACCCCGATCTATCAGCGGATGGTCTCGGAGTGGTTGGTCGAACCCGCGACCGCGCAGTCCTCGCCGTCGGCATGGACCTCCCCCGCCGACGCGGGCTGGACGGCGGCCGAGCAGGCCAGCCATCCGACCGCCGAGGCCCGAACCGTCGGCGGACTGCCGATCCGCAGGCCCGGTGCACAATTGGTGCCCGGCGGCCTCGCGCCGGTCGAGGAACCCGGCGTACGCGATCCGGAGGAGATCCGGAACAACCTGACCAGGCATCTCAGTGGGGTCCGCAGCGGGCGGGCCGAAGCGCAGTACAACGACGGAGGGCTTGTATGACCAACCCGAACAGCACCACGGACGAGAACCTCAACTGGCTGGTTGCCCGCTTCACCAAGGATGTGCCCGGAGTGTCGCATGCGGTGCTGGTGACGGCGGACGGTCTGCTGCAGGCGACCAGCCCGAATCTACCCGCCGACCGGGCCGAGCAGCTTTCCGCGGTCACCGCCGGCCTGGCCAGCCTGGCCACCGGTGCCGCCGGGCTGTTCGACGGCGGCAAGGTGATGCAGTCGATCGTGGAGATGCAGCGCGGCTACCTGTTGGTGATGAGCGTCGGTAACGGGTCGCACCTGGCCGTGCTCGCCAACAAGTCGCACGATATCGGCCGGATCGGCTACGAAATGGCCTTGCTGGTCGACCGTGTGGGCACGGTGGTCTCCGCCACCGCCCGGACAGCCGTCTGATCCAACGATGTCGAGTCCACTCGGCCACGGGCCGAACCGGCCGACCACCCGGGTCAGACCGTATGCCCTGACCTCCGGGCGCACCGAACCCGCGGTCGACCTACCACTCGAAGCGGTTATCGAAACCTTGTCGTACACTGCGCATCTCGATTGGCCGGCGGGCGATCTGCGCACCGAGATCCTGCGGCTGGGCACGCATCGGCTGTCGGTCGCCGAGATCGCCGCACACCTGGATCGACCGCTCGGCATGGTCCGGGTCATGGTCGGTGACCTCGTCGTCGACGGCGCGCTGCGCGTGCATTCGACACTGACCGACGAGGCGAGCTTCGACGAGCGCCGTTCCCTTATGGAGAGGACTTTGCGTGGACTCCGTGCCCTATAGGCAAGGCGGAAATTACGGGCAGCCCGGCAACTCCGGATCCGGCAACACCGGACCCGCCGAGGCCGACACTCGGGTCGCCTCGACCAAGATCGTGGTCGCGGGCGGCTTCGGCGCGGGTAAGACGACTTTTGTCGGTGCGGTATCGGAGATCGTCCCACTGCGCACCGAGGCCATGGTGACCCGCTTCTCCGACGGTATCGACGATCTCGCCGATACCCCGGATAAGGAAACCACCACGGTCGCCATGGATTTCGGGCGCATCATCCTGCCGGGCAACCTGGTGCTGTACCTGTTCGGCACGCCCGGCCAGCGCCGCTTCTGGTTCATGTGGGACGACTTGATCCGCGGCGCTATCGGCGCGGTGGTGCTCATCGACACCCGACGGCTCGAGGACAGCTTCGCCGCCGTCGACTTCTTCGAAGCGCGCAAACTGCCGTTCCTGATCGCGGTCAACCGCTTCCCCGACGCGCCCCGCTTCCCGATCGCCGAACTGCGCGAGGCGCTTTCGGTGCGCGAGGGGGTGCCCATCGTGGATATCGATGCGCGCAATGCCATGGAGGTCCGCCAGGCGCTGGCGGCCGTCACCGAATACGCGATCGCCCAATTGAAGGCGCTCGAATTGGAAGGAACCGCCCGACATGCATGACGTCCGGTTGTTCGCTGCGGCGAACGGCGGCGCGGCGGTGGACCAGTTCTCGATGGGGTACTGGGTCGCCGGACTCTCCTTCGGTGTATCGGTGCTCGGCGCCGTGGTCGGGCTGGCCTGCGTGCTGCACGCGGCGCGCTCGTCCCGGTTCCGCTTGGTGTGGGTGACTTCGGCCGCGGTGGCGATCGGCGGCGTCGGGGCGTGGCTGTCGACCTCGGTCGCGCTGCTCGGCCTCGATATTTCAGGTACCGCGGCGCGCTTCGACGGCGGCAAGATGGTCGCGGCCATGGTGACGTCGTTCGTCGCGGTATTCGTCGCGTTGATCATTATCGGCCGGCGGCTGCAGCTGGCCCGGCTCATTCCGGGCGGACTGGTCATGGGGTTCGGCATCGGCCTCACCCTGTACCTGGGACTCGGGTCCATCCGCATCCAGGGTTCGGTGGATGTCTCGCCGTGGCTCGCGGCGGTCGCGGTGCTGGTCGCGCTGATCACCGGTGTTGGCACGCTGTGGTCGTTCCAGGCGCTGCACGGCCTGTTCGCGCGGGCCGCGACGGTGCTGCTGTTCGCGGTCGGTGTGGCGGGTATGTATTACGCCGGGATCGCCGCGCTCGACCCGACGATCGATACCACCGCCAAGGCACCGGACGGACTCACGCTGTTCGAATTCGTCTTCCCGATGTTCGTCATCGGATCGCTCGCGCTGACGGTCCCGATCAGCGCGGTGCTCATCGCACCCGACCGGCGCGAGACCGCGGCGGCGCTCGAGGCCAAGCGGGGGGCCGAACTCCGATCGAGCCGGTCCGAGCTCCAGTCGGTGCGCTGAACCGACTGGGGCCTGCTGTCTGTCGATCGATCCGGTCGGTCGACCACCGAGCGCCGATAGTTTCGTCGGGTTCGGCAATGCCACCGATTTCGGCCGACGAGACCCCCTACAGTTACTGATATGCGTCTCGGTCTGGACTACGCTGCGGGCCGTCCCGGCGGTGCGGCCATCCGAGCGGCCGGTTTCGATTTCGTCGTGCGCTACCTCTCCGAGGGTGGTCCGACCTTGCCCGGCAAGCAGTTGACCCCGGCCGAGGCCGAAGACCTGCGGGCGAACGGCATCTCCATCGTGTCGAACTGGGAGACGACCGCGGCCAGGATGCTGGAGGGCTACGACGCCGGAATCGTCGATGCCCGTGCGGGTTCGGCGCAGGTGCTGCGCTGTGGCGGTCGGTCGGATCGGCCGATCTACTTCTCCGCGGATTTCGATTCGACACCGCAGGATCAGCTGGCGATCAATGCCTATCTCGAAGGCGCGGCCACCGTACTCGGCACCGCGAATGTCGGTATCTACGGCGGTTATTGGTCGATCAGCCGGGCGCTGGACGCGGGCGTCGCGGCATGGTCGTGGCAGACCGACGCCTGGTCCGGCGCCAATGTGGAGACCAGGCGCAATATCCATCAGACATTGCGGCAGGTGGTCGTCGGCGGTGTGCTCTGCGATGTAAACGAGTCCGGGACAATAGATTTCGGCCAGTGGGACTTCGTACAGGAGGAACCGGATGTGACGCCGGAACAAGAGGCAGTGCTGCGCGATATCCAGATCCAGCTGCGCGGTCCGGGGCTGTCCGGTTGGCCGCAGCTCGGCACCGATGCGGAGGGCCGCTATCTCACCCTGGTGGATGGCGTTGCCGCGGCGCTACAGCGGATCAAGGAGTTGGAGGACGAATCGGCCGACTTGCGTACGCAAGTCGGCGAATTGCGCACGGAGATCAGCGAACTCGAAGCCACCACCGCGGATCTGGTCGAAGAGGTCAAGCGGTTGGACGGACCGCATTGGCCGTGGCCGCTCTCGCTGATCGAGGGTCCGGCCGACTTCGTGGGGGAACAACTGGCCCGGCTCGAGTCACTATTGCCGGACTTGCCAGGTTTGCCCGGTAGCCGGGAAGTGGGGAAATCGCCAGAGGGGCGGGAAGTTTGGCGATGAGCGGGTTCTCGGAGATCCGGGTGAACCGGGGGTTCCGAGAACCCGCCCTCTCGGATGAGGGTACCGGCACGAGAGCACGAAATCATCACTGCGCCGGGACTTTTACGGCCACGAAAAGCCAACTCTCAGTATGTAATTGACCGGATAGCTACCGCAACGCAATCGAAGCACCGGAAAACCGCGATGTGACACGCACCACTTGGATAGCCATCAGATTGCTAAGATCCTGAGTGGTCCCGTTCCGGGACCGCCACGAATAGCGTCAACCGCTATTCCGGTCGATCGGCCATCGACCCCACGCGTTCCCGTCCCATGCCAGCAGCGCGCGAGTTATCGTCGGCTTGCACATACCGGTTCGTTCGAAGGAGTTCGCATGACCGTGAACGTGGTGCTCGACAAGGCTCTCGACAAGGAATTCGAGAACAAGTCACTGAAGGACATCCTCTCCGCCCCGCCGTCGGCGCTGGCCGGCCTCACCCCAGCGCACGATAAGCAGCTGCTGGAGGCCCTGAAGATCAAAACCATCGCTGACCTCGGCAATAACAAGTTCTTCCAGCTCGCCGCCACCTTGGTGCAGCTCGCCGAGAAGGAGGGCTGAGTAGCCCCCTTGCAGTGCACAGCGGCGGCCCGGCAGCAAGATCTGCCGGGCCGCCGTTCGTTCGAGCGCGTATCAGATCCGTTCCGGATCGATGAGCCCGCGCCGCACCGCCTGCACCAAACGGCGCGGCACCCGGTGTACGACTCCGCCGACACTGACCGGCACCAGGTCCGGCGGATTCGCCTGCCACCGCGAGCGGCGGCTGCGGGTATTCGACCGCGACATCCTGCGCTTGGGCACCGCCATATCAGCCCTCCCCTCGTGAAGGCTGGGACGCGGCCCGCGCTCGCCTGCCGTATTTGCGCTCGAACTTCTCCACCCGACCCTGGGTATCCAGCACGCGGTGCGCGCCGGTCCAGAACGGGTGCGAATCGGAGGTGACATCCACGACCAGCAGCGGGTAGGTACGGCCGTCTTCCCACTCGACGGTGCGTGCGCTGGTCGCGGTGGATCGGGTCAGGAACCGCTTTCCGGTGCTGGAATCCTCGAACACCACAGGGTGGTAGTCAGGATGGCTGGTGACTCTTTTTCGGCGAGCTTTCATTTCGCCTCTCCTCTCGGGCTTTTCGCCTGGCCGTCGATCGGCAGGCCGGTGGATTCGCCGGGGTCGGCACGCCATTCGCCGAAGGGGTCCTCCCACTGCGCGACGCGCTCTGGTGCGCGTTCCACCAGGCGCAGTTCGTCGTCCTCGACCAGCGCCCAGTGCAGGGCCTGACGGATCTCGGCCGGGTCCGCGTCATGGGCCAGGATGACCAGTGAAATATCGCGGTCGCCGAACTGCTCGTCCCAGCGCAGTGCGGCCATGGCCCGGCGCGTGCGGTCGGCCTGTTCCAATTCACTCGGGCTCATGGCGGCCAGCCACGGGCCCGCGCCGCCGACGCGCAATCCGCCCCCCGCCGATTCCAGCCACACCACCTCGTTCGGCTGGGTGGCCAGCCACATCCGCCCGCGCGCGGTCACGACACCGTCGAACAGCACATCGAGGGCCTCGTGCAGGCGGGCCGGATGGAACGGGCGGCTCGCGGCGAATTCGATAAGGGTGACACCATATTCGGCGCCGAGCGGCGGCTGCCCGCGCAAGAGCGGCGCGTGGGCATCGAAGACGTGACCGCGCCGCGAATGGGCCGGGATGCGGGCGAGCAATGCCTCGACTTCGGCCGAGTCGAGCAGATCGATATCCTCGATCCAGGCCACCGGCGCCTCGGGCACGAGCCGCGCAAACACCGCACCGAGTCGCGCCCGCTCGATCGGTTCGCCGATGTCGCCGTGTGCCACCACGGCATCCGCGAAGTCGACCTGACCGACCGCAACCTGAGCCACGGTCCGGTCGTCGTCGGCGGTCGCCGATCCGCGCTCGGCCAGCGTGTCCTCGCCGGTGGCATCGGCCAACCAGGTGCGCGCGTCCACACAGGCGAGTACGGCTTCGACCCGCACATCGCGGCCGGCCGGGCCGTCGACGCGACCGACCACACCGGTGACGGCGATATTCCCGATCGCCTGGCATACCGCTTCCGCCTCGAAGGCCGGATCCAGTTCCAGCACAATGCGATCGACCGATTCACGGGCGGCGAGCACACACAGTAGCGGCAGCAGATCGATGCGCAGTGTGCAGGAGACGCAACCGTGCGCCAATTCGAGCACGGTCGCGGTCTCCTGCTCGCCGATGCGTACCGTGCGATGCACGATGCCCTCGCCGAGTCCACTCAGGTCGTGGCGGATGGTGGCGGTGCCCGGCGTCTCGCGCAGCGCGGCGGCCAGTCGCGCCACGCCCGCTCCCGAACAACCGGCGACCACCACGACGGGCGTTCTCCGGTCGGACCGCCTCCCAGGTGGGAGTAGGGCGGGTTCCACGCGACACCCCTTTCGATAACGATTTTCATTTGCTATCGAGCAACGGTACATTGTCCACCAGCCGTTGTCGAAAATGATTGTCAAATAGTGGAGGGAGTTCGCATGGCGGCCCATTGCCAGGTCACCGGGCGCAAGCCGGGATTCGGCAAGTCCGTATCGCACTCGCACAAGCGGACGAGCCGACGCTGGAATCCCAATATCCAGCGCAAGACCTACTACCTGCCCAGCGAGGACCGGCGCATCACGCTGAACGTCTCCGCCAAGGGCATCAAGACCATCGACCGGGACGGGATCGAGGCCGTGGTGGCTCGCATCCGGGCCCGCGGCGACAAGATCTGACGGGAGCGCCATGGCCTCGAAATCGACCGAGATCCGGCCGATCATCAAGCTGAAATCCACTGCGGGAACGGGATATACATACGTCACGCGGAAGAACCGGCGCAATGATCCGGACCGCATGGTGCTGCGCAAATACGATCCGGTGGTGCGCAGGCACGTCGACTTCCGTGAGGAGCGCTGATGGCCAAGAAGTCGAAGATCGCGCGCAATGAGCAGCGCAAGCAGATCGTCGCCCGCCATGCGGGACGGCGGGCAGAGCTCGAGGACCTTATCCGCAAGCCGACCACGTCCGCGGCAGATCGCGCCGCGGCTCAGTCGGCGCTACAGCGGCTGCCCCGCGATGCCAGTCCGGTACGATTGCGCAATCGGGACGCCGCGGACGGACGACCGCGCGGTCATCTCCGGAAGTTCGGACTTTCCCGCGTACGTGTGCGCGAGATGGCCCATCGGGGTGAACTCCCCGGTGTGCACAAATCGAGCTGGTAGACAACCACTGATCTCGAGAAGGAACCCGTCACATGGCAGTCAAGCGAGCACCCTCGAAGAAGGTTCGCGCCGAGCAGGCCCGTCGCCCGAAGAAGAACCCGCTGATCGCGGCGGGCGTCGAGACGGTCGATTACAAGGACATCAACCTGCTGCGCACCTTCATCTCCGACCGCGGCAAGATCCGCAGCCGCCGGGTCACCGGGCTCACCCCGCAGCAGCAGCGCCAAGTCGCCGTCGCGGTGAAGAATGCCCGCGAGATGGCACTTCTGCCGTTCACCAGCCGGTAGGCACCGATGCGGCAGGGCCCCGAAGCCGAATCGGCTGCGGGGCCCTCGTCATTCTCGGCGGCCATCCAGGCAAAACGCGGATCGCTGCTCACATGACCACCACGGAGCGAGTCTTACGAGCGACCGTTCGCAGCGCCGACGGCGCTGCCATTCAACACAGCTATCACGGGATGGTCAGCACCTGGCCGGGGTTGATGGCGTCCGGGTTGTCGATACCGCTGGCGTCGGCGATCTCCTGGTAGCGGTTGCCGTCACCGTAGAAGCGTTCGGCGATCGCCCACAGGGTGTCGCCCGGCTCGACCGTGTAGGTCTGCGCCGCCGGCGGCGGGGGCGGAACCTCTTCGGCGACGGGCGGGGGCGGAACGTCTTCGACTGCGGCCGCCTGGGTGACCGGCTCCTCCGGGGCGGGCAGCGGATCGTCGGTCTGGGTGTCCGACGCCCACAGCGCGCTGCCGTCCCTGCCGTACAGCACCACATTGCGGTCGGCCTGCACGACCAGCCGGTCCACGTCCTGGCCATTGGTCTCGGTAGACCAGGCGGCACCCTCACCCTTGTAGAGCACGAAGTTGCCATCGTCCTGCAGGATGGCCCGCTCGACACCCTGATCGTGAGTCAGGGTGGACCACACGACCTTCCCATCCGGTTCCGACAGCACCAGGTTGCCATCGGGCTGCAGTTCCAGCGTGTACGCACCGCCTTTCAAGGAATAGCCGAGCCCGAGTTCTTCACCAACGCGCAGCGTGTCGCTCACGTACTTCCTTTCGAAGGTTTACTGTGCCAAGATCCGACTCGATGTGCGCCACGAACCCGATCGGCGCGCATCGGCCCCCGAATCTAGTGCGCGGGCGCGCGGTGCGCAGGTATTACGCGCAGGCTTAGCCAAAAGTTCACTGTGCTGACCTCTGCGCTCTATTATCTTGTCGCACAATCCGAAGCCACCGATTGCCATGTTTGCTGAGTCGGTTCGACCCGGCGGACCGCCGCGTCGATTAGGGTGGTCGGTATGTATCGGATGTCGCGAATTCGGCCCGCCGCAGTCGCCGTCGCATTGTTCGTCGGCCTCGCCGTCACCGCATGCGGTGGGTCCGATAACGGTGGTACACAAAGGAAGACGACGACCACCAGCGCGGCGAAGAGTACGCCGACCGAGGGTTCGCCGGCCGACGCCGGCCGGCCGTTCGTCGCCGATCCGACGATCGTTGGCGCACATCCGATTCCGTTCACGTCCTGGTCACGGGTGGCCGCCGATCGGATTGCCGTCAATTTCGAGATCGGATCGCCGGAGTGCTACGGCGTGGATGCCGGCGCAACCGAGACCGATTCGACGGTCACCGTCGAACTTCGATCGGGCACACGCGCCGATGCGGTCGGTCGAATGTGCACCATGATCGCGATTTTCGGCACCCTCGAAGTGCCACTGAAGGCTCCACTCGGAAGCCGACAGGTCCTCAGCGCGGTCTAGATGGGTTCGGCGATCGCGTCCGAGAGGGCGGCGAATTCGAGGTAGGTCGTGGGTTTGGCTGGTCCCCAGGCCTTTTGCGCCATGATACGCAACGGCATGGTGATCGACGTGGCGATCCGGTCGGCGGTTTGCGCGGTCGGGTCGTCGCACCACACGTATAGCCCGGAGCCGAGATTGCTCGCGTTCTGTTCCGCGGTCAGGCGAGTGCCGTCCACGAAAAGTGTTGGATCCCATAGCTCATAGGCCAGTGGGGCGGGAAAATTGCCGATGGCGGCCGGTCCACCAGATGCGTGCGCGTTTGCCCTGCGCACGCACGATGTTCGCACCCCAGTTGATCAGGCCGAGGTAGGCGTCGACCGGCTGTGCCTGCGGGCCGTAGGTGGCGCGGGCGTATTCGCCCAGTTGCGGATATTCGTCCATGGATACGATGCGGGCGCCCTGCAGCAGGAACTCGTCGGCGCCGAGATGCCAATAGCGGCCAGGGAATTGTGGCAGGAATTCCTCGAGGATGTCGCGCATCAGGTCGTAGCTGTGCGGGTTCGAGATATCGATGGCGGAGTCCGAGACGACCCCGCCCGCGCTGCGCAGCTTCAGCTCGGGATGGGTGGCGAGGATTCCGTTCATATGGCCCGGGAAGTCCACCTCGGGCACGAGCTCGAGAAGTGCAGATGCAGCAGGTTGAGTTCGAGCTGGGCCATGCGCCGGATCTGGTCGCGCAGCATGCCCACCGGCATGAATTCGCGGCCGACGTCGAGCATGAGTGAGCGTTCGCGGTAGTCGGGCCAATCCGTCACGGTACCGCCGGGAATGGTGGTGCTCCGGTGCAGCAGCTGCAGTGTGGACCTGGTGGCGTAGAAGGTTCCGGCCGTATCGACGCCCTGGAGATAGAGGGTGTCGCCAACTGCTATCCGGTACGACTCCGCAGTGTTCGCAGCGCCGTCGACCGGACCGTTCCGTAACACGATGTCACCTGGACCGCGCTGCGGGCGGAAGCCGGGTGGCCCCCGCCCGCAGCGGGCAACTCAGTGCGCGAAGTGGCGCGAGCCCGTGAGGTACAGGGTGACTCCCGCCTCGCGGGCCAGATCGATGGTGTCCTGGTCGCGGACCGAGCCGCCGGGCTGCACAATCGCCCGGATGCCGGCCTGGATCAGCTGCTGCGGGCCATCGGAGAACGGGAAGAACGCATCCGATGCGGCGACCGAACCCTTGGCGCGGTCACCGGCGCGCTGCACCGCGAGACCGACCGCATCGACCCGGTTGACCTGGCCCATGCCGACGCCGACCGAGGCGCCGTCCTGGGCTAGCAGGATCGCGTTGGACTTCACGGCACGACAGGCGCGCCAGGCGAATTCGAGATCGGCGAGGGTTTCCGCATCGGCTGCCACACCCGCCACCAGGGTCCAGTTGTCCGGGTTGTCACCCGGGGCGTCGAGGATATCGCGGCTCTGCAGCAGCGCGCCGCCGCTGATCGGGCGCAACTCCGCACCCGCGCGCCGCGGCGGCTCGGCGACCAGGATGCGCACGTTCTTCTTGCGCTGCAAAACCTCGACGGCGCCATCGGCATAGGACGGCGCTACGATCACCTCGGTGAAGATTTCGGCGACCTGTTCGGCCATCTCCACGGTGATCTCGCCATTGGCCGCGATCACGCCGCCGTACGCGCTCACCGGATCGCACGCGTGCGCCTTGCGGTGCGCCTCGGCGAGGTCCGCGCCGATCGCGATACCACAGGGGTTGGCGTGCTTGATGATCGCGACCGCGGGTGCCGAGTGGTCGTAGGCGGCACGCCAGGCGGCATCGGCATCGGTGTAGTTGTTGTACGACATTTCCTTGCCGTGCAACTGCTTTGCCTGCGCCAGGCCCCTGCTGCCGTCGCTCTGGGTGTACAGCGCGGCGGCCTGATGCGGGTTCTCGCCGTAGCGCAGCACCGAGGCGCGTTCCCAGGAGCCGCCGATCCAGCTCGGGAACTGGTGCGCGGCGGCCCCATTCGGCTCGGTATCCGGAGCGAGCACGCTGGTCATCCAGCTCGCGACCGCGACGTCATAGCTCGCGGTGTGCTGGAATGCCTTGGCCGCCAACGCGGTCCGCTCGGTCAGGGTGAAACCGCCCGCCTGTACCGCGGCGAGCACATGGTCGTAGTCGCCGCTGTCGACGACCACCGCGACCGACGGATGGTTCTTGGCAGCAGCGCGCACCATGGACGGACCACCGATATCGATCTGCTCGACGCATTCGTCATTGCTCGCACCGCTGGCCACGGTCCGGGTGAACGGGTACAGATTCACCACGACGAGTTGGAATGCCTCGACACCGAGTTCGACCAGTTGGTCGACGTGTTCGGCCTTGCGGGTATCGGCGAGGATGCCCGCGTGCACCCGCGGATGCAGGGTCTTGACCCGGCCGTCCAGGGTCTCCGGGAAGCCGGTCAGATCCTCGACCTTGGTTACCGGGATGCCCGCGTCGGCGATCTTGCCCGCGGTCGACCCGGTCGAGACCAGTTCGACGCCGACGGCGTTCAGCCCGGTCGCGAGCTCGATGAGCCCGGTCTTGTCGTAGACGCTGATCAGCGCCCTGCGAATCTCCTTACGATCACTCACCGAAGTACCCGCTCATCTGGAATTACTGCCTTTCGTCCGTCGGAGACAATGCCTCTGGTGGCGACGGCGGCGACAATCTCCGCCAGCAACCGTCGCTCGACAACCTTGATGCGCTCGTGCAGCGTGGCCTCGTCGTCATCGTCGAGCACCGGCACCGCTTCCTGCGCCAGGATCGGTCCGGTATCGATACCGGAATCGACGAGGTGCACGGTCGACCCGGTGACCTTCACCCCGTAGGCGAGTGCGTCGCGGACCCCGTGCGCGCCCGGGAACGCGGGCAGCAGCGCGGGGTGCGTATTGATGATCCGGCCGCCGTAGCGGGCCAGGAAGACCGGGCCGAGGATCTTCATGAATCCGGCCGAGACCACCAGATCGGGTGCGTAGGCAGCGACCGCATCGGTCAGCGCGACATCCCAGGCGGCACGGTCGGGGAAGTCCTGCACTGCCATCCGGAAGGCCGGAATCCCCGCGGCGGCCGCGTGTTCGGTGGCCTGGCAGACCCGATCGACCCCGACGGCGACGACGGTCGCCGGATACTCCGGGGCGGCGGCGGCCTCGATGAGGGCGCGCAGCAGTGAACCGGTGCCAGAGGCCAGCACGACGACGGTTGCCGGGACCGCGGTGGGCACCAACAGGGCATTCGGGGACGGCTGGGGGACGGCAGCCGGCGGGGTGGGTAAACTCAGCGGTCCGCTCCTGGATGTCGGTCGAATGGCGGAGGCGGTGTTACACCGCCGAGTAGAGCCTAACGACCGTCCACCCGGTCACTTTCCGGCAGGTCCGCCTCGACCACTTCGGCATCGACGATGTCGGGAACGGTATAGCTGCCCGCGGCGCCCGAGGTGACGATGGCGGTCTGTTCCTCGACCAGTTCGCCGTCGAGTTCCACCTCGACGTCGGGACCGACGTAGTCGTCGTATTGGTCGTCGTAATCGTCGTATTCGTCGTCGTAGTGATCTTCGTACTGATCACGGTCGTCGTAGTAGTCGTCTTCGTAGTCGTCGTAATCGGCGTACTCGTCGTCGTATCCGTTCATCGGCGTGCGGATGGGAACGACGAACCAACGCGCGAGCATCAGACCGACATATCCGGTTACGGCAAACCAGCCGAAGGCCACCACCGCGAAGATCGGCGGGTCGAGGCTCACCTGCCCGAACGTCCCGAGATCACCACCGGCCACCGCGCCGAGCAACACCAACACCACGGTCGCCAGCCCGGCCGAGGTCAGCGTCGCCCACGGGGCGACCGCCCGGTCGTGGGAGGTCCGTCCGATATCCAGCCCGCCGAGCACACCCACGGCGGCCGGAATCAACAGCAGCGCCGACCACCAGCCCGATGCGGGTCCGGCCGGCACCGCTGCCATCAGGGGAACGGCCGGAATCGGGCCGCCGACAACGGAAAACAGTCCGATCGACGCATCACCGAACTGCGCGCCGGAACCGACGAGCACACCGACCGTGGCGACCACCACATTCGGCAGATACGCCATCGAGAGCAGGATCAGCCCGAGCACACCCGCCGCATTACCAGCGGTGTGAAAGGTGTCACCGATGCGCGACCAGTGCACGAGGAAGGACACGACGACGACCGCGGTGGCGCAGACCAGCAGCCGCACCACCGTCCGGCCCGCGCCGAATGTGCCCGCGATCGCCCAATCCGGCAGTCGCAACAGCGTGAACAGCCGACGCCGGTTCCGGCTCGCGATGGCACCGGCCGCGGCGACCAGATGCACGCCGCCGACCCAGCCGAAGGCGGCGAGCGTGTCCGGTGGCTGCAGTGCGACGACACCGGAGGCATCCTCGGCGACCGCCAGACAGACCGCCGTGACCAGCAGCGGTCCGGCCAGTGCCGCGCCGATGAGCCAGCCGAGATCCGCGCGCGAGCTGTCCGGCTCGACCGCGCGGGCACAATCGCGGCCGGTCAGCCAGACCAGCAGTCCGGTAGGCAGCAGCGGAAGGAGTCCGAGTGAGGTTTTGCCGATCATCAGCGGAACCTGATGTGCCGCAAGCCAACCCGCGGCGATCGCACCCGAGGTGCCGGCCAGGTTGCTGCCCGAGGACAGCAGCGCGGCAAGCATGAGGACCACAACGGCGACGAGTGCGTAGGTCGTCGGCCGGGCCGCGACCAGGAGCAGCACCCGGGCGCGCTCCGGGGTCAGCGATAGAAACCTGGCCTCGTCGAAACCGTCCGCGGGCGTGCGCGGCGGCATGGATCGGTCGCTCCGCGCCGTACGTTCCGGCGCGCCGCGGGACTCGGCGGTCCGGCGAACAAGAGAAGATCTCGAGGAGCTCATGGCAAATCAGCGTGGCAGCTCCCCCGGCGCGAACGGGGCAGGCGCGCCGACCCGGTCCGGGGCGCGCCGGGAGAGCCGACGAACTACTTGTTCTCGTCCGAGGGACGGAATGCGTGGGTGGCGTCCGAGGACGGGTCCGAACCGGTTTCACCGCCGAACGGCTGGTTCTGCTGACCCTGCTGCCCCTGCTGGCCCTGGCCGAAACCCGGTGTGCCGTACTG
Organism: Nocardia sp. NPDC052112; assembly: GCF_040680135.1. Lineage (NCBI taxonomy): Bacteria > Bacillati > Actinomycetota > Actinomycetes > Mycobacteriales > Nocardiaceae > Nocardia > Nocardia sp. NPDC052112. The sequence continues at coordinate 52,894 of NZ_JBFAWD010000022.1, forward strand.
CTGTCCGGGCTGCGGGGTCCCGAAGTGCTGAGTGGCACTCTCATCCGGGCGCGGCTGCGCGGCAGGCGAAGCACCGTAGGGCGAACCCTGCTGCGCCGCACCGTATCCGGGCTGCTGACCAAAGGCAGGCTGCTGACCGTAGGACGGCTGCTGCCCCTGACCGTAGGTCGGCTGGCTCGGCTGGCTCTGACCGTAGGGCTGCTGCGACTGGTACTGCGGAGCGCCCTGGCCGAATTGACCCGGCTGGCCCTGGCCGAACTGCCCTGGCTGGCCCTGGCCGAACTGGCCCGGCTGGCCCTGGCCGAAGGCCGCGGGCTGGCCGAACGCGCCCGGCTGACCGTAGCCGCCGGAGCCGAAACCGCTCGGCGGACCCTGCGGGGTGGCGGGCTTGGGCGCGGGCGGGGTCAGGATGCCGGCTTCGAACAGCACCGCGACAACCGCGATGGCCGTCTGCACGAAGGCCAGGAATAGCAGCACGTAGGCGCCCCACTTCAGCTCGACATTCAGATCGTCGGGCGTGGTGAAGGACAGGAACAGCGTGCCGAGGAAGCCGGCAGCCGATGCCGCGGCCGCGGCGCCGGTCCAATTCTGCTTGGGCAGCAACGAAAGTCCGGCAAGCAGGCCGCCGAGCAGCAGGATCGCCAGCAGTCCCGCGGCACCGAAGTACTGGAAGAGACTGAGCGTGTCATTACCTTCCACCGTGACACCGCGCACCTCCCGCGGCTTCTGACCGAAGAACGGGAGGAAGCCGAGCAGGAAGTTGATCACACCGAGCGCGGCGACACCGACCACCAGGAAGTACGGCAGGCCCTTCGCGGTGGACGCGGTGCCGGTACCAGCCGACTGGCCGGAGCTGGCAGGTGCGGGCGGCATCGCGGGTGCGTTGTACCCGGAGCCCCCGGTCGGGTATGACATGGTCGTCGTCTCCTAGGTCGAGTAGGTCTGGACGGCTGGATCTTTATCTGACGCTACTGCACTCGCTGGCCCAGGTCACCCTCAACAAACCCGCCGAGCGCTCGAAAAACCGTGTCTACGCTGGTCCTGTGTGGATCTGCGCCGACCGATAACAATTCTGCGCTACCACCCCCGATGGGAAAGCACTTCGGCCCGGAGCGAACTGCTCCGGGCCGAGATCCGCTGCTGCGCGCCCCCGGTGACTACCGGGGCACGACGTACCAGGCGCCATAGCTGCCCACGCAGTCGTAGTCCTGCCATTCGCCGTTCTGGATGCCCTGGTTGCCGCGGGCGAGGCATTCGGACTCGTACTCGAACGGGCCGAGGTTGCCCGGCTGGGCCTGCGCCGATCCCGTGCCGAACGGCCCCGCGACGGCGGGAGCGATGCCGCCGACGAAACCGGCGACGGTAAGGGCGGCGATGGCCGCGATGCGGGCGGGGCTGGTGCGGTTGATGGTCATTGTCTACGCCTTTTCTTCGGATGGGTTCCTTTGGCGATGACCAGCGTCCCGCCCACCCGTCTCAGCGCGATTTCATGCGCATTTCACGAGGTACTGCCCGGTTTTTCGAGCCTGTTGAGATAGCGCTGCCAGCCGAATCCACTGGTCCGGTAGGCGGAGCGGATGCGCTCGACCGATTCCGGGTCCGAGTCGCCTCGAGCGTGCCGCAGCGCGACCTCGATCGCGCGCGCCGCCAGCGCCGGGACACCTCCGGGAGCCGCCGTGTCGTGCTCGGCCAGCAGTGCCGCGGCCTCCTCGAGCTCACCCTTCGCGATGAGGACGTCGGCGAGTTCGAGCCGGGCCAGACCGGCCTCCTCTTCGTGGTCCAGGGCCGTGCGGCAATAGGATTCGGCGGCGTCGAGTTGTCCGGCGGCCAAAGCGACCGCGGCGCGGGTGAGGTCGTTGAGCGGCAGGATCTGTCGATCGTCGAGGCGACGGGCATAACGGTCGGATTCTTCGACCATTGCCAGTGCGTCCTCGGTGCGGCCCAGATCGAGCAGCGCCTTGGCCTGATTGCTCAGGCCGCGCGAGAGGCTGTGCTCATCGTCATTGGCGCGGTCCACCTCGGTGGACCGCTGATAGGCGGCGAGGGCGCCCGCCGCGTCACCCGAATACAACAGTGCGGTGCCGAGTGCGTCCGCGAAGGATGAGGCCTGCGTGACGCGCACCGCCAGTCGTTCGCCCTCGCGCAGGCGCTCGACCGCCTCCAGGAGTCTGGCCCGCTCGATATCGACGATGCCCTGGTAGTAGCGGACGGTCTGGGCGAGTTCGATATCGTCCAATGGTGCGGCGAGTTCGCTCGCTCTCGCCAATTGTGCTGCGGCGGAATCGAAGTCACCGGTCATGAGGGTGTGGAAACCGTAATGGCTCAGCGCTCGGGCCAATTCGGCGGGCGGTACGGTCGCGGCTGGCGCGTCCGGTTCCGGATCGGCGGGCATCGCGCTATCCGCCGCGGCTGGCAGTGACTCGATCAGTGCGCCGTAGTGGCGGCGCGCCTCACGGAACCAGGCCCTGGCCAGCCAGGGGACGTGCATTGCGGTGGCGAGTCGTAATCCGGCCGCGGCTCGCGGTGTTCCGGGCGCGTGTTCGAGTGCGGCGAGGATATTCGGCCATTCGGCGAAGACCGCGGCCACGGCTTCCGCGGTCGCGAAATCGTCGGGTTCGCCGATCTTTCGCACCAGATCCAGACACCAGTCGACATGTCGGGCACGCAGGGGATCGGCCTCGCGGGTCTGTGCCAGCTGGGCCAGTGCGTAGTCACGCACTGTTTCCAGAAGCACGAATCGCCTTGTCGCACCGTAGTTCTGCACCGTCACCAAGCTTCGGTTCACCAGGTCCGCAACTGCGGGCGCGATATCGCCGATCGCGAGATCCGCGCCATCGCCCGGCGTAACAGCTTCGGCCGCCTCCAGCGTGCACCCGCCCGCGAACACCCCGAGCCTGCGTAATACCGCCTGCTCCCGCTGCGCCAGCAGTTCGTAACTCCAGTCCAGGGCGACTCGCAAACTCGTATGCCGCCCACCGCCCGCATCCCGCGCACCGCCGACCAATAGCCGCACTCGATCATCGATGCGCTGCGCGAGCTGCGAAATCGTGAGCGTGCGAGTGAGACCGGCGGCCAACTCGATCCCCAGCGGTAGCCAATCCACGGCCGCGCAGATTCGGACCAGTTCCTCCCGCTCACCGACGGTGACCAGTCCATGCAATCCGGCTCGCTCGGTGAACAGTGCGACGCCATTGCCACGTTCCAGCGGACCGAGCGGATACACCGACTCTCCCGGCACTCCCAACGCCCGTTGGGAAGTGACCAATACACTGGAACTAGCTACGGCAGTGGCCAATTCGGCCACCGATTCGATCAGATGCTCGGCATTGTCGAGCACCAGCAGGACGGCCCGCCGCGCATTCTCTCCGGTGGGTGCCGAATTCGACGATGCCGAGCCTTCGAGGTCGGACTGCGGACTCGAGCCGTCCCGAGCCTGTGCAGCGTCGAGCGCACGGGAATCTCCGCGCGTGCCCGAGCCACCGCGCACGTCCGAGCCATTCGGCGGACCCGCATTCGCGCGGGTACCGGAGTCACTTCGGTCTCCCGATGCGTCCCGGGCGACCGAACCGGTCGGTGCTGGCGCGTCTGCCGGCACACCCGAAGCCCCGCGCGCGGGCGGTATTTCCGAAGTACCCAGGGCCGCAACGATTCCTGGCAGCGGGGCGTCGGGGTCGATCGAGACGTCTTCGGCCAGACCATTCGCCTCGAGCACGGCGAGCACCGCGGGTAGCACATCCTCGGCTCGGGCCAACGGGGCCAGTTCGACGAAAGCCACCGGGCGTCCGGAATTGGCGGCAGCGCGAGCGAGTTCGGCTGCTAGGCGGGACTTTCCGCTGCCTGCGACGCCGACCAGGGTGGTCAGGCCGGGCCCGACGAGGCGGGCGCCGAGAGTGTCGAATTCGCGGCCGCGGCCGATGAAGCTGGTCACCGGCGCCGAAACGACCGGATCGGGATGGGTTGCGGCGGTTGCAGTTTCGGTACCGGCATCGGCGTCGACCGGGGCCGCGACAATCGGTGCGGCGTTCCCGGAACGCAGGGTCGGATCGTGGTCGAGGATGCGCAGTTCCAGTGCGGCCGTCTCCGGTGCCGGGTCGACCCCGAGTTCCTCGGCGAGGTTCCGGCGCAGGCGGGCCAGCCGGTCGAGTGCGTCCACTTGTCGCCCAGTCCGATACAGCGCCAGTGCCAGCAGACCCGAGAGCGGCTCGTGCAGCGGATATCGCGACACCAAGCCGGTCAGTTCGGTGACGACCTCGCCGGCCGCGCCCAGCTCCAGATTGGCTTCCAGCCCGGCCACACTCAGCGACAGCCGCCAATCGTCGAGCCGGTCTCCCTCGGCCGCCGCGTACGGAACGCCGCGGAGATCGGCAAGGGCGGCACCGCGCCACAATCCCAGCGCCTCCCGCGCCGCGGCCGCGACGGCGGCGTGGTCACCGGCCCTGCGCGCGGCATACAGCCGCTGTGCCGCCGCCTCCGCCGTCGACAGATCCGCTGCGGTCACCCTCGCGTGGTATCCGGCGGGCGTGCGTCCGATTACCCGCGCATGCGTCCCGAGCGCCGCGCGCAGCCGCGAAACCACCACGCGCAGTCGCTGTACCGGCCGCTCGACATCCGCGCCCCACAGATCCTCGGCCAGCCGCCCATCCGGAACCGGCACCCCGCCCGCCAAGGCCAGCCGCACCAGCAACGCACGCTCCAGCGGCCGATCGATGGTGAGATCGTCTTCGCCTGCCCGAACCTGCACTGGGCCCAACACCAGCACATCCACGCCATCCAGCATGGCAGTGCCGACCCGAGACCGCCCAACCACCACCCCGACCTACGCAACCAAGTCCGCTTCCGCTCACTATCGATCTCGACAAGCTGTCCGGACCACGACGCAACAGCGGAACCGAATCGAGCGCAACTATCCCGACCACCGACTGAAACCCCCACTGCGACAAGCATTCCAAAACGGACACAGCTCTGTTTCAGGGCGGGTTGTGGCGGGCTCGGCGTGCCAAGCTGTCAGGCGATGCTCACGTACACCCAAGCCGTTGTGATCGGCGCATTGCAAGGCATAACCGAACTGTTCCCGATTTCCAGCCTGGGTCATTCCGTTTTGGTACCCGCATGGCTGGGTGGATCCTGGAGCGATCTGGTCACCCAGGGGGATTCCGATTCCGGCACACCGTATCTCGCCTTCGTGGTCGGGTTGCATGTGGCGACGGCGATCGCGCTGCTGGTGTTCTATCGGCGCGACTGGGTCGAGATCGTGGTCGGCCTGCTCACCACACTGCGCACCCGGCGGATCGAGACCTCGACCCAGCGCCTGGCCTGGCTGGTGCTCCTGGCGACCGTGCCGGTCGGTGTACTCGGATTGCTGCTGGAACATCCGCTGCGCACCTTGTTCGCGAAACCCCTTGCGGCGGGCCTGTTTCTGACACTGAACGGCGTCGTGCTCGTCACCGGTGAAGTGCTGCGTCGCCGCAGCCAGCCGACACTGTCCGACTACGGGCGCCGCTTCGCCGAATCCGAGGCGCGGGCAAAGGCCATCGACGAGGGATATTTCGTCGCGACGGCGGAGGAAGAGCCGACCGGCCTTGGCGATCTATCGATAAGGGACGCGTTGATCATCGGTGTCTCACAGACCGGCGCACTGTTCGCGGGCATCAGCCGCTCGGGCATGACAATGGTCGGCGGTCTGCTACGCGGTTTGGACCATGAGGACGCGGCGAAATTCGCCTTCCTGCTTGCCACTCCGGTCATTCTGGCCGCGGGCGTGCTGAAGCTGCCGACGCTGGCCGGTCCGCAGGGCGACGGTATCCTCGGCCAGGTCCTGGTGGGATCGATTGTCGCGGGCGGCGCGGCGTATCTGGCGGTCCGCTTCTTGGAGCGCTACTTCAAGTCGAATTCACTGCTGCCGTTCGCGGTGTACAGCCTCGTCTTCGGTATCGCATCGGTGGTCCACTTCTTCTGAACCACGAAGGCCGCCACCCCGATCGGGGTGGCGGCCTTCGTATGATTCAGCGAATCAGGCGGTGACGCTTGCCTTCTCCAGGATCTCCCGCGCCAGCGCGGCGGTCTCGGACGGCGTCTTGCCGACCTTCACACCGGCGGCCTCGAGCGCATCCTTCTTCGCCTGGGCGGTACCGGCCGAACCGGACACGATGGCGCCCGCGTGGCCCATGGTCTTGCCCTCGGGGGCGGTGAAGCCCGCGACGTAGCCGACGACCGGCTTGGTGACATTGGCCTTGATGTAGGCCGCGGCCCGCTCCTCGGCGTCGCCGCCGATCTCACCGATCATCACGATCAGCTTGGTCTCGGGATCCTTCTCGAACGCCTCGATGGCGTCGATGTGGGTGGTGCCGATGACCGGGTCGCCGCCGATGCCGATGGCGGTGGAGAAGCCGAAGTCACGCAGCTCGTACATCATTTGGTAGGTCAGGGTGCCGGACTTCGACACCAGGCCGACCGGGCCCTTGCCGGTGATGTTGGCCGGGGTGATGCCGACCAGCGCCTCGCCGGGGGTGATGATGCCGGGGCAGTTCGGGCCGATGATCCGGGTCTTGTTGCCCTTCTCCACGTTGTAGGCCCACGCGTAGGCGGTGTCCTGCACCGGAATGCCCTCGGTGATGACCACGAGCAGCGGGATCTCCGCGTCGATGGCCTCGATGATGGCGTCCTTCGAGAACTTCGGCGGCACGAACGCGATGGACACGTCGGCGCCGGTCGCCTTGATGGCCTCTTCGACAGTGCCGAACACCGGCAGCTCGACCGCGTTGCCGTCCTTGTCGGTGTGCGCGACGGTGGTGCCCGCCTTGCGCGCGTTGACGCCGCCCACGACCTGGGTGCCGGCCTTGAGCATCAGCGCGGTGTGCTTGGTCCCCTCACCGCCGGTGATGCCCTGGACGATGACCTTGGAATCCTTGTTGAGGAAGATAGACATTTCCGGTTTCCTTACTTGGCCGCTGCCAGTTCGGCGGCCTTGTCGGCGCCTTCGTCCATTGTCTGCGCGAGCGTGATCAGGGGGTGCGCGGCATCGACGAGAATCTTGCGGCCCTCGTCGACCTTGTTGCCGTCGAGACGGACGACCAGCGGCTTGTTCGCCTCGTCGCCGAGGATTTCCAGCGCCTTCACGATGCCGTTGGCGACCGCGTCACACGCGGTGATGCCACCGAAGACGTTCACGAACACGCTCTTGACCTGCGCGTCGCCCAGGATGACGTCCAGACCGGCGGCCATGACCTCGGCCGAGGCGCCGCCACCGATGTCGAGGAAGTTGGCCGGCTTGACGCCGTCGTGGTTCTCACCCGCGTAGGCGACCACGTCGAGGGTCGACATGACCAGACCCGCACCGTTGCCGATGATGCCGACCTCACCGTCGAGCTTGACGTAGTTGAGGTCGTTCTCCTTGGCCTTGAGCTCCAGCGGATCGGTTGCGTCCTTATCCGCGAAGGCCGCGTGATCCGGGTGCCGGAATTCGGCGTTCTCGTCCAGGGTGACCTTGCCGTCGAGCGCGAGGATCTCGTTGTCGGGGGTGCGGACCAGCGGGTTGACCTCCACCAGGGTGGCGTCCTCGCCGATGAACACCTCCCAGAGCTTCTGGATGGTCACGGCCGCGGCATCCAGCACGTCGGCGGGCAGGTGGCCCTGCTCGGCGATCGAGCGGGCGAATGCGAGGTCGACACCTTTGACGGCATCGACGGGCACCTTGGCGAGGCGCTCGGGCTTGGTCGCGGCGACCTCTTCGATCTCCATGCCGCCTTCGACCGAGCACATGGCCAGATAGGTGCGGTTGGAGCGGTCCAGCAGGAAGGAGATGTAGTACTCCTCCGCGATGTCCTTGGCTTCGGCGACAAGGATCTTCTTGGTGATGTGGCCCTTGATATCCAGGCCGATGATGTTCTGCGCGTGCGTGAACGCGTCGTCCGCGGTGGCGGCGAACTTGACGCCACCCGCCTTGCCGCGGCCACCAGCCTTCACCTGGGCCTTGATCATCACCGGCTTGCCGATTTCCGCCGCGATGGCGCGGGCGTCCTCGGCCGTGTCCGTGACGCGGCCCTCGGACGAAGGCACTCCGTGCTTAACGAAGAGCTCCTTCGCCTGATATTCGAAGAGATCCATGTACTCACCGTCTCGTCTGCGTTGTGATGACAACGTCTTTGTTGGCGGCCCGACGTCGGAAGCGGGTCGGGTCGGACTTTAACCAGTCACATGGAGGGCCAAACGGCCACATTCATCCTAAGTGGCGCAGGTCACGGGGTGCCGGCCAGGGCAGGAAAAACCCTGGCCAAGGCTACTCGCCAGTAGGTTGCTGACGGCGCGCCAGGTAGAGCCATCGAACCGGTTGACCGACGGCCCCCTACTACGGTTTGTCGTCGCTGAGCCTCACCCACGTGCCCCGATCACAGTGAGATATTCCGGTGCGTTACCGTGATCAATCTCACATGTTTGGATTGATCGCACGTAGCGCTTGCGGAGCTCGCAATCGTTTCGTTACCGTCATTGCGGTCGATGTCACAACACGGTCACGACTAGGAGGACGGCAAGCTTGACGCAGCACAGCGCTCCGGACATGGAGAGCCGTTCCTTGACAACGCTCCTGATCAGGCAGTTCGATACCGTGATCTCTCGCTCGATGATGTGGCACCACCGATGAACCATCGCTCGACCTTCGCAACCGAAAATCGCGCTCGCTCCGGACATCGTTACCGGTCCGATGATGACGAGAGCTTCGGTGGACATTCCAATGCCGCGGTAGATCCGTTCGGGACTTCGTCCCGACGTGCCGGTGGACACCGATATGCCGCCCCTGCCGCGGCGGGTGGATACGAGCACGAGGACAACGCGTGGGACGCGAACGATTCGTGGGCGCAGTCCGATTCCGCTTGGGGACAGTCACCGGCCGATTCGTCGTCGCACGATGATTCGTGGGGACAGTCGCAGGCTTGGAGCCAAGCCGATTCCTGGTCCGACGGCGGCGCGTGGGCATCCGACGATTCCTGGACTTCCGAGGGTGACGATTCCTGGCACGCCGACTCCGAGGCGTCTTGGACAGCGGAGGCGGACGGGTCCTGGGACGGCGATGAGTCTTGGGACGAGGACTCCGCTTGGGAGCCCGAGGATCCGGAAGCTCCGGCCGGTCCCACGGTGATCCCGGCGCGCCGGACGAATCGCGGTAATGGCGGCGCGCATCGGATGCCCGCACCCCCCGCCTCCCTGAAGGGCCGCGCCGCGGTCGTCGCTGTGGCCGCGGGTGCGGTGGTCGCCGCCGGACAGGCCGCCTTCGCCTCGCCCGAACAGCCCTCACAGGCCGTCGATTACGAGGCCGCCGGGCAGATTCACGAAATCGCGGCACAGTCGGTCAGCGTGGCGGAGCCGAATGCCGCGCCGGATTCGCCGCAGGTACTCAATGTTTCGGCCCCGACGAATCTCGGCCAGTTCGGCGACATGCTGCAAAAGGGGCAGAAGTTCGCCGACGATTTGGCGGCACAGGAGGCCTCGAAGCTCCGCCCGCTGTTCACCAAATTCGCCGCGGGCAATTTCACCTCCGGATTCGGCGCCCGCTGGGGCGTACAGCATCTCGGCGTCGATATCGCGGGCCCGATCGGCACCCCGATCTACGCCGTCGCCGACGCCACCGTGCTCGAAGCCGGTCCGGCATCCGGTTTCGGCATGTGGGTGCGCCTGCTGCACGATGACGGCACCGTCACCATCTACGGCCATATCGACACCGCCACGGTGTCGGCGGGCCAGCGCGTTCTGGCGGGTGATCAGATCGCCACCATCGGCAACCGTGGTTTCTCCACCGGCCCGCACTGCCATTTCGAGGTGTGGTTGAACGGCGTCGACAAGGTCGATCCGCTGCCTTGGTTGGCAACGCGCGGTATCAGCTTGGGTCCGCAGCGCGACTGATCTGCTCTTCGGGTCGGATTTTCGTCGAGGCTGGGCTGTTCGCATAAATGCATCGCGGCCGGTTGACCGGTGGTTCGCGGCATGCCGCGTGCCACATTCGACGCGCTGCGGGTTTTCTATGCACTTGAAGCCAAATTCCAAGTGCAGCAATGGGATTCATCGGACGAATGGTTGCGGGACCGCAATCGATTCGTTACCGTCGATGCACCCGTTTCTCTTCAGTAGTTGTGACCGGAGGATAGAAATCTCGATGCGCGTTGCGAGCACCCCGAGCGCCGTCCACGACACTCGAAGACCAGTAACTTTCGAACTTTCCTCGCGTTCAGGACAATTCGGACGCACTAGCGGTGTGATGCGGTCGCGACTATGAGACGAGAGCGGTTATCGGGCACCGACGGGCAGGGCGTGCCAGTTCAGCATTACCTAGATAATTCTTGGCAATCTTCGGGGCAGTCGAGCGGGGGCGAATCCTGGAAGCTGAGTGATCCTTGGTCACAAGCGGATTCGCTGCTCGAAAGTGGTACTCAGAGCTACAGCGCTGGTCACGGTTACGGCGCCGGTCAGAACTACGGTGGCAGTCCGGAATACGGCACGAGCCAGACATACCACGCGGGCCACGATCAAGGCGCAAGCCAGATCTACGATGCAAGCCAGCATTACGGCGACAGCCTGCGCGGCAGCACGGACAACGGCGGCTGGCACCAGTTCGGCGACTTCCGCAACGACTGGAATGGCGCCGCCATCCAGGATTACGGCACAAACCACAGCGACGGCACAAAACCGAGCCACCATGCAAGCCAGAACGACAACGCAAACCACGATTACGGCGACAGCCTGCTCTACAACGCGGGCAACAGCAGTTGGCACCAGTTCGGCGACTTCCGCGACAACTGGAATGGCGCCGCCATCCAGGATTGCGGCACAAAACCGAGCCACGACGAAAGCCAGGGCTACGAAGCAGGCCAGTACCGCGGCGGCGACAGCCTGACCTACAGCACGAGCAACGGCGGCTGGCACGAAGCGCACGACAGCCACGACGAGAACCTGACCTGGAACGGCATCGCCATCCAGGATGACGGCACGGGACAGGCCTACGACGCATGCCAGGACTACGGCAACAGCCTGAATCACAGGGCGAGCAACGGCGGCTGGCACGAGTTCGGTGACGGCCGCGATGAGGTGTCGAGCTGGACCGGCGGCGCTAGCCGGGATGACGATGCAAGCCTGAACCACGACGCGAGCCAGGACTACGGCCACGACCTCGACTACAACAATGGCTGGCAGGAGGTCCACGGCGAGGACCGGATCGGCCGCCGCGCTTTCCAGAGCGACGGCACCAGCCGAGAGCACGATGTCCATCAGAGCTCCGACGCACGCGCGGTCCACGACGCACGCCAAAAGCACGGCGACCGCCTGGAAGGCCGCATACGCCCGAACTACAGCGCGAGCCTGGGGCATGGGACAAACGCGGATCGTGACACGCGCCCAGGCCACGGCGAACGGCCGAACTACGGCGTACACGACGGAGATGGCAGCGGGCTGGGTGGCTGGCGCGAATTCGATGAAAGCGCCGGCTGGGATCCTGCAGCTCGACCGGACCACGATGTCGATGGGCGCCACCACGATTTGTGGAATCGCGACGAGGGTTGGGATAGTCGCGAATTCGGCGGCGGTGTTCGGGATGTCGACGGGTGGGCGGGGGCAGGTCGGGAAGTAGGATCTGCCGATTCGGTGGATCGCACCGGGCGCAGGCGACGGGGTGGTGCGCATCGGGTGCCTGCGCCGCCGCGGGCGTTCAGGGGGCGGGCTGCGGTCATTGCGGTGGCGGCGGGTGCGATCGTCGCCGCGGGGCAGAATTTGGCGGCGGGTAGCGAGAAGTCGCCACAGACGGCCGAATTGCAGGCTGTCGGGCAGCAGCAGGTGTTGGAACCGGTGAGCGGTGAGCTGCCGACGACACCGGAGCTGCTCGACACGGCGACACCGACGGACCTCGGGCAGTTCTCCGATGTGCTGGAGAACGGCGATAAGTTCGCGCAGGACTTGGCGGCGGAGGCGGAGGCCAAGCTGCGTCCGCTGTTCATGAAATTCGCCTCGGGCGCTTTCACTTCCGGATACGGCGAGCGCTGGGGCGTGCTGCATCCCGGTGTCGACGTCGCCGCCCCCATCGGCACACCGATCTACGCCGTCGAGGACGGCACCGTCATCGACGCCGGACCGGCCGCCGGTTTCGGCATGTGGGTACGAATGCGCGGCGACGATGGCACCGTCACGGTGTACGGCCACATCAACACCGCACTGGTCTCCGTGGGCGAGCACGTCCTGGCCGGCGACGAAATCGCTACCGTCGGCAACCGCGGCGAATCCACCGGCCCGCACTGCCACTTCGAAGTCTGGCTCAACGGCACCGACCGCATCGACCCCCTCCCCTGGCTCGCCACCCGGGGCATCAGCCTCGGCCAAGAACGCGACTGACGACCGTGGTACTCACCGGCAGTGCCGCTGACTACGGTGCGGCGGCGATCGCCGGTCCGAGCAGGTTCACAACCTTGACCACCTCCGAGCCCACGTACCGGTAGTGAGCGTGCACGCGGCAATTCTGCACCAGCGTGTACCTGATCCGAGCGGCGCGGCAGCAGCCGAACCACGAGGGTGCCGCGCACGCTACCGACCGCATCGTCGGCAGATCAGAGGCAAAGGCCCTATCAGAGTTTGACCAGGGTGCGACTGTATTGCGGGATGAGCCGGATCTTGCCCGCGGTGCCGAAGTCGATGGTGACGGTGGCCAGGGGCCCGAAGCCTTCGGCGGCCACTACGCGACCCAGCCCGTACTTGTCGTCGCTGACTCGATCGCCGACAGCCAGCACGAGATCGGCGTTATTGCGGGTTGCACCGCCGGGAGCGGGGCGGCGCGGACCGCGGTCGCTGACGCCCGGCCGCTGCTGATTCCAGCCGTCGCGGGTCCAGTCGTGTTCCAAGCCGTCGTCGCCGGCGCGCCGGCGGAGGCCGCGGGTCAGCGGCGAACCCTTCGGCTCCAACCGCTGCCAATCGATGAGGTGGGCCGGAATCTCCTGCAGGAATCGCGATTCCGGATTCGAAACCGGCTGTCCCCAGCCCGACCGCACCACCGCGCGGGTGACGTAGAGCCGCTGCCGCGCCCGGGTAATGCCGACATAGGCCAGGCGGCGTTCCTCGGCCAGCTCGGTCGGATCGCCGAGTGCGCGCATATGCGGGAACTGCCCATCCTCCCAGCCGGTTACGAAGACCACCGGGAATTCCAGGCCCTTGGCGGTGTGCAGCGTCATCATGGTGACCACGCCGGTGCCCTCCTCGGGCAGTTGATCGCTATCGGCCACCAGCGAGACACGTTCCAGGAAGGCGGCGAGCGAGCCCGGATCGGGTTCGCCCTCGGCCACCTCCGGCACCAGCCCCTCGGCACGGGCGGCCTCGGCATTGTTATACGCCTCGGAGCTGAATTCCCGTGCGACGCTGACTAATTCGTTCAAGTTGTCGAGCCGGGCACCGTCCTGCGGATCGTCGGAACCCTCCAACTCGGCCCGGTAGCCGGTGCGGTCGAGTACCGCTTCGACCATATTGCCGAGGTCGGGGAAATCCTGATCCGCCTGCGCACCGGCCGCTCGCACCTCGTCGAGCAGGTCGAGGAATCCGGCGATCGCGCGCTGCGACCGGGTATTCAGCAGCGCCACTGTGCCATCGGCCGCATCACGCAGCGCCTCGGCGAAACCGATGCCGCGCTGTTCGGCGTGTACCGCCACACAGGCCTCGGCCCGGTCGCCGATGCCGCGGCGTGGGGTGTTGAGGATGCGGCGCAGGCTCACCGTATCGTCCGGATTGTCGAGCACGCGCAGGTACGCGACGATATCGCGCACCTCCTTGCGCTCGTAGAAGCGCACGCCGCCGACCACCTTGTACGGCAGTCCCATCCGAATGAAGATCTCTTCCAGCGCGCGGGAGTTGTTGTTGGTGCGGTAGAAGACCGCGACATCGCTGTAGTTGGCATCGCCCGCGTCCACCAGCCGGTCGATCTCGCGCGCCACGAACGAGGCCTCGTCGTGCTCGTTGTCGGCGACGTAACCGGTGATCAGATCACCCTCGCCGGAATCGGTCCACAGCCGCTTGTCCCGGCGCTTCTCATTGCGCGATATGACCGCGTTCGCGGCGGACAGGATATTCTGGGTGGAGCGGTAATTCTGTTCCAGCAGAATGGTTTCCGCGTCCGGGAAGTCGCGTTCGAATTCCTCGATATTGCGGATGGTCGCGCCGCGGAAGGCGTAGATGGACTGGTCCGCGTCACCGACCACGCACAGTTCGCTCGGCGGGACCGCGTCTTCGGCCTGCTCCTGCGCGTGATCCCCGACCAACTCGCGGACCAGGATGTACTGGGCGTGGTTGGTGTCCTGGTACTCGTCGACCAGCACATGCCGGAACCGGCGGCGATAGTACTCGGCGACCTGTGGATGGTTCTGCAACAGCGCCACCGTTTCACCGATCAGATCGTCGAAGTCGAGGGCGTTCGCCGAACGCAACCGGCGCTGGTATTCGGTGTACACACGGGCGACGAGTGCGGGCAGTTCGGTTTCGTCGGTTTCGGCATCGGCGGTGGCCTGCTCCGGGCCGATGAGCTCGTTCTTCAAATTCGAGATGGCGGTGGCCAGCAGCCGCGCCGAATATTTCTTGACGTCGATGTCGAAGTCGCGGCTGATCATGGTGAGCAACCGCCGGGAATCGTCGGCGTCGTAGATGGAGAAATTGGAATTCAGACCGGGCAGGAGCGCGGCCTGCATGCGCAGGATGCGGACACAGCTGGAGTGGAAGGTCGAGACCCACATGTTGTTCGCGCGCGGACCGACCAGCCCGCTCACCCGTTCACGCATTTCGGCGGCGGCCTTATTGGTGAACGTGATGGCCAGGACCTGGCCCGGCGTCACCCCGCGGGCGGCGAGCAAATAGGCGATGCGCCGGGTGAGCACAGCGGTCTTGCCCGAACCCGCGCCCGCGACGATCAGCAGGGGCGCGCCGGCGTGCACGACCGCAGCGCGCTGCTGCGGGTTGAGACCGTCGAGCAGTCGCTCGGCCTCCTCGGCGCGACGTTGCTCACGTTCGGCACGGCGCTTTTCTTGTTCGACACGGTGTTTGTCGTCTACGACACGCCGCGACGCATCATCGGCGGCCGAGTGCGGGACCTCCGCCGCGGTGGGCACGGCAGAGTCACCCATCTCCTCGGTGCGAGCAGCGTCGACCTGCGGTTTCTGGGCTGAATCCTGGTGCCGAGCCAGCCCGGCCTGCGTCTTGGGAGCCACCGTGATGTCCATCGTCCATCCACGCTACCGGCGGGCACCGACAGAGATGAAGTCCCGGTCACCATCGGTGTCCGTTCGGCGAACGGCAGATGAACCGCCCCGGGTCGACACGGACGTCCCGACATGCAACCCTTCTCAGGAGATTCACAAAATGAAGTGTTTTGCATTGCTTGGGCCCCGTGGCAGACTGGCCGTATGACCTGCGCGACTGCCGCGAAGTATCCGATTCGGCCAACAGCCGGATATCGTGATCGCGGACTTTGTACCTGAGCGCGCTGCCTGGGGGGAGGATTGCCACACCTGCCAGGTTTGTTTTGCACGGTGAAAGAACCGATCGGTAACGAGCTCGGCTCACCGGCCGATCCATGTTCTGACACGAGGAGATGAATGATGAGCACCCCCGCCACGACGACTGGGTCTGATTCGGCTCTGCCCCACTCCGAGGCCGAGATCGACAAGCTCCGCAAGGAGATCGACCAGCTCGACGCGGAAATCCTGGCCGCCATCAAGCGCCGCACCGAGATCTCCCGGATCATCGGCCGCACGCGCATGGCCTCCGGCGGCCCCCGCCTCGTACACAGTCGTGAGATGAAGGTGCTCGAGCGCTTCAGCGAGCTCGGCCAGGAGGGTCACACCCTCGCCATGCTGTTGCTGCGCCTCGGTCGCGGCCGACTCGGCCACTAACCGCCTCCGGCCGCCACCAGCGGCCCCATCGAACCACGCGGCGTTCGCGAGATCGCCGCCTTCAGAAGGCCGCCCCGGGTGTTTCGCACCCCGGGGCGGTCGTTTCGTGTCCGCGGATCAGGTGAGGGCAATGTACTTGGTGGACAGGTATTCCTCGATGCCCTCGATGCCGCCCTCACGGCCGAAGCCGGAGGCCTTGACTCCGCCGAAAGGTGCTGCGGGATCGGAGATTACGCCGCGGTTGATGCCGACCATGCCGGATTCGATGCCCTCCGCGATGCGCAGGGCGCGGTCGAGGTCACGGGTGTAGACGTAGCTCACCAGGCCGAATTCGGTGTTGTTGGCGGCCGCGAGGCCCTCTTCCTCGGTTTCGAAGCCGACGATCGGAGCGACGGGACCGAAAACCTCCTCGCGCAGGATCCGAGCCTTCGGCGGGACGTCGCTGAGGATGGTCGCGGGATAGAACCAGCCGGGACCGCCGGGGGCCTTGCCGCCGAGGCGGACCTGCGCGCCGACCGCCACCGCGTCGTCGACCAGTTCGCTGACGGTATCGAGCTGTTCCTCGTTGATCAGCGGGCCGAGCGTGGTGTTCGGATCGGTGCCCGGTCCGAGGGTCACCGTATTCGACATCGCCTCGACGAGTTTGGTGGTGAACTCCTCCAGGACACCGTTCTGCACGTGGAAACGGTTGGCCGCGGTGCACGCCTCGCCGCCATTGCGCAGTTTTGCCAACATCGCGCCCTGTACGGCGGCGTCGATATCGGCATCGTCGAAGACCACGAACGGCGCATTGCCACCGAGCTCCATCGAGGTGCGCAACAATCCGTTCGCCGACTTCTGCACCAGTTTCTTGCCGACCTCGGTGGATCCGGTGAAGGTGAGCTTGCGCAGGCGCGGATCGTCGAGCAGCGGCTGGGTAACGGCGCCGGAACGGCTGGAGGTGATCACCGAGAGCACACCGTCCGGCAGCCCCGCCTCGCTGCACAGCTTCGCCAGCGCCAACATGGTCAGCGGTGTGGCCGATGCGGGCTTGACGATCATCGTGCAGCCCGCGGCCAGCGCGGGTCCGATCTTGCGCGTGCCCATGGCGAGCGGGAAGTTCCATGGTGTGATGGCCAGACACGGACCGACCGGCTGCTTGTGCACCATGATCCGCCCGGTGCCGGACGGCGCGTGCAGATAACGTCCATGCACCCGCACCGCTTCCTCGCTGAACCAGCGGAAGAATTCGGCGCCGTAGCGCACCTCGTTGCGGCTCTCCGGCAGCGCCTTGCCCATCTCCAGCGTCATCAGCAGCGCGAATTCCTCGGCGCGCGCGGTCAACTGCTCGAAGACCCGGCGCAGGATCTCGCCGCGTTCCCGCGACGGTGTCGCCGCCCATCCGGTTTGCACCGCGACGGCCGCGTCGAGCGCGCGCACGGCATCCTCCGGCGTGGCGTCGGCGACTTCGGTCAGCACCTGCCCGTCGGCCGGATTGTGCACCGGAAAGGTGCCACCCCCGGTGGCATCGACAGGACCGCCGATCCACAGCTGCGTCGGCACGGATTGGAGTACTTCGCGTTCGGACACCATGCACCCAAGCCTAGGCCGCGCGCTCGCGCATCACCCTCGACTCAGCGATCCGAACTTCGAGCGGGCCGCACGCGCGCTGCCGACTGTTTGCCAGACCCGCCCGCAGTCGCTGTTCGCGACACGCGAACGACCGCCACGGGGTAGCCGTCAGGACAACATCGGCGAAAGTATGCGGTCCTTGTCTGCGCGCCCGATCGAGTGCTTGTAACCTCGCGGACGTGAGCAGCGACATCACCGCATCGGCGGCCTGGCGGAAACTGCACGAGCACCACAGCGCCGTCGCCGGACGACACCTGCGTGAATTCTTCGCCGAGGATCCCGACCGCGGCCGCGAGCTGATCGTCGGAGTCGGCGACCTGCACATCGACTACAGCAAGCACCGTGTAACCCGGGAAACTCTGCATCTGCTGGTCGAATTGGCGCATGAGGCCGGGGTAGCCGAGCACCGCGACGCGATGTTCCGCGGCGACCACATCAACACTTCGGAGGACCGCGCGGTCGAACACATCGCGCTACGCCTGCCCGAGGGCGAGTCGGTCATCGTGGACGGTGCGGACGCGGGCGCCGAGGTACACGAGGTACTGCGGCGGATGGGTGAATTCACCGACGCGGTGCGCTCGGGTGCGTGGCGCGGCGCGACCGGCGAGCGCATCAAGACCGTGGTGAATATCGGCATCGGTGGTTCGGATCTCGGCCCGGATATGGTGCATCGCGCACTGCGGCATTATGCCGATGCCGGGATCGGCGCCCGCTTCGTCTCGAATGTCGACCCGGCCGATCTGCTCGCGAAACTCGATGGACTCGACCCGGCGACAACGCTGTTCATCGTTGCCTCCAAGACGTTTTCGACACTGGAGACGCTGACCAATGCCACCGCCGCCCGGCGCTGGCTGGTCGCCGCGCTCGGCGAGGACGCCGTCGCCAAACATTTCGTGGCCGTCTCGACGAATGCCGAGCGGGTCGCCGAGTTCGGGATCGACACCGCGAATATGTTCGGCTTCTGGGATTGGGTCGGCGGTCGCTATTCGGTGGATTCGGCCATCGGCCTTTCGGTGATGGCGACCATCGGCAAGGAGCGCTTCGCCGAATTCCTGGCCGGAATGCATGCCGTCGACCGGCATTTCGCGACCGCGCCGCTGGCCGAGAACGGACCGGTACTGCTCGGTCTGCTCGGCATCTGGTACTCGAACTTCTTCGGCGCCCAATCGCGTGCGGTGCTGCCCTATTCGAATGATCTGGCGCGTTTTCCGGCCTATCTGCAGCAGCTGACCATGGAATCCAACGGCAAATCGGTGCACGCCGACGGCACCCCGGTGACCACCTCGACCGGCGAAATCTTCTGGGGTGAACCGGGAACCAACGGCCAGCACGCCTTCTACCAACTGCTGCACCAGGGCACTCGGCTGATTCCGGCCGATTTCATCGGATTCGCCCGTCCCACCGACGATCTGGCCACCCGCGACGGCACCGGCAGCATGCACGACATCTTGATGAGCAACCTGTTCGCACAGACCAAGGTGCTCGCCTTCGGCAAGACCGCCGAGGAGATCGTGGCCGAGGGCACCGATCCGAAGGTGGTACCGCACAAGGTGATGCCGGGCAATCGGCCGAGCACGACGATTCTCGCGCCGCAGCTGACACCGTCGGTCCTCGGCCAGCTGATCGCGCTCTACGAACATCAGGTATTCGTCGAAGGCACCATCTGGGGCATCGACAGTTTCGACCAGTGGGGTGTCGAACTCGGCAAACAGCAGGCCCTCGCACTGGCCCCCCTGCTGACCTCTTCGGAAGAGCCACAGTCGCAAGGGGACTCGTCCACCGACGCCCTGATCGGCTGGTACCGCGACAACCGCTGAGCCGCCGGCCCAACGCTGGTGCCTCAGCCCAGCGCTTGCGCCGTCTTGATCAGTGCGGCGATGACATCCGGGAAGTCGGCGGTGATATCCGGACCGATTTCGGGGCCGACGGTATCAGCGGCATCGCCGATGATCTCGGTCCGGTAGACGACGCGGGTCCAGCCCTCACCCGCTGGCTCCAGGCGGTGCTCGGTGACGACGGTGAAATCGCCGCCGTCCATTTCATCGGTGAACAGTTCGCCGGGTTCGATCTCCACCAGGCGCAGCCGCACGGTGTCGCCGCCGGGGAGCGTCATGGTGAACGAGGTGCCGACCTCGAACGGGCCGTCGATTTCGATCTCGTCGAGACCTTCGTTCCATTCGGGCCAGGACTCCATATCCGACCAGCACCGCCACAGCGCCTCCGGTGCGACCGCAGTCTCCGCGCTGTATTCGTACTCCCACATTCCGCTTGCTCCCGGCTGCCTCGACACGATTTGTCGAGCGAGATCATGTCACCTCCAGCGTGATTCGGCGACGCGGCGCTCGACATCCTCGGTGGCGTAGTAGCGGCCGCCGCGCTGACGCAGGACGAGGTCGGCTCGGAGCCTGGTATCGGCGATCAGATCGGCATTGCGCAGATCGCTGTCGTACACCTTGATTTTCGCGGCATCCGGAGTTCGACCGCCGCGGATGTGGCGGCGCAGCAGCCGCTGTTCGATGACCTCGCGGGCCACGTCCAGGTACCAGACCTCGTCGAGGAATTCACGCGCGCCCGACCAGGCGCCGTCGGACAGCAGCAGGTAGTTGCCCTCGGTAATGGCAATCTCCTGCCGATCGAAGACGACACCGGCCGGGGTCGGTTCCTCGATGGCACGGTCGAAGGTCGGCCATGGCACCGGCTCGCCGAGCGGCGTATCGCGCAGGCGGCGAAGGGTTTCCACGAAGGCCGCGACGTCGAAGGTGTGCGGTTCGCCCTTGCGCTCCAGATTTCCGGTGACGCGCAGTTCGGCGTTGGACAGGTGGAAGCCGTCCATCGGAGCGATCTCGGCGATCGGAGTACCGGATCGGTTGTTCAGATCGTCGCGAATAGCCTTGGCCAATGTGGACTTGCCCGCACCCGGCGGACCCGCGATGCCGAGCACGTACCGTCGGGCGCACCCCGCCGCCCGGATCCGCAGATGCTCGACGAGCGAGCGCAACGGCATTTCGACGGAAGTCCGTGTCATCGAAATCACCCTACTCAGCCTGCGCCGCTCCGCTGCGAATTTGCGCGCATGGCTGGATAAGTCGGCTATCGCAGTCGCTGGCGGACTTCGGTGGCGAGGTCGGCGGCGGCATCGCGCAGTGCCTCGATGAACAGCTGTCTCGGCGTGGCCGAATCCCCGCCGCGATAGACGACGCAGGTCGTGCGAACCGCGGCGGGGTGGTCGATGCGGACCAGCGCGATGCCCGGCGGCAGGACCGGAACCGCGATTCCGGGCACCACGGTGCTGCCCATACCCGCCGCGACCAGCCCGAGTTTGGCGAACCAGTCGCGGGCGACGAAGGCGATCTCCGGTTCCCAGCTGGCATCGCGCCAGGCGCCGAGCAGGGTGCTGTGCACCTCGCTGCTGCCCGCGATCCAGCGCTCGCCGCGCAACTGCGCGGGCGTGACGCTGGCGCGACCCGCGAGGGCGTGGTCCGGTGGCACCGCGATGAGCAGTGGGTCGTCCAGGAGCGGCTCGATGTCGGTATCCGCGGGCAGATTCCGCGTCTCGGTCACCACCGCCAGATCCAGCCGGCCCCGCGCGACGGCGGACGCCAACCGCGGACTGGTGCCCTCGCGCAGCGGTACGCGGGCGAGTCGAGACGTGGTGGCGGCGATGGCCCTCGGCACCAGCGCCGCCATGGCGGTCGAGAATGCGCCGACCCGGAGCGTGGCGGGTGGGCGGTCGGTCAGTTCGTCCAGTTCCTGCCGCGCGGAGCCGAGCCCACCGAGCACCGTTTCGGCATGGCGCAGCACGATTCGTCCCGCCTCGGTGGGCTGTACGCCGCGCGCGTGCCGCTCGAACAATGCCCGGCCCGCCGCCTGCTCCATGAGGGCGATCTGCCGGGATACCGCCGACTGCGTGTAGCCCAGATTCTCCGCGGCGGTCGAGAACGATCCGCACCGAGCCGCCTCCCGGACCACGCGCAGGCCGACGATCGTGAACTCACCCATGCGATCAACTCATACCAAATATGCGAGACTCTCGCTTGTCGCATATCTCGGTGCCGCCTAGCGTCGCAGGTATGAGTGCAGCAGCGAACAAGAAACTGATCGAGGACATCTTCGAGCAGATGTCCCAGGGCAATACCCGGGCGATGGGCGAGGCCATGGCCGAGGACTTCCGCTGGATCTTTCCGGGGAACTGGTCCTGGTCGGGCGCCTGGGAGCCGAAATCGGTGGTGCTGAACGAACTGCTGCGTCCACTGATGACCCAGTTCACCGAGTACCGCAGCGCGGCCGACTTCGTGATCGCCGAAGACGACCGCGTCGTCGCCCAGGTCCGCGGGCACGGCATTACCACCCGGGGCGAGCCGTACGAGCAGACCTACTGCTTCATCTTCAGGATCGCCAACGGTCGG
This sequence comes from Nocardia sp. NPDC052112, assembly GCF_040680135.1. Lineage (NCBI taxonomy): Bacteria > Bacillati > Actinomycetota > Actinomycetes > Mycobacteriales > Nocardiaceae > Nocardia > Nocardia sp. NPDC052112. The sequence continues at coordinate 74,807 of NZ_JBFAWD010000022.1, forward strand.
CTCACCGAGGTGATCGAACATTGCGACACCGCACTGGTCGAGCGAGTACTCGACCCGCTGCAGCGGGTCGGCGGCTAGTTCGGGCGGGTCCCGCGGTAGAAGGTGACGCGACCGAGGCGCCGGTGGCGCCGGGAGGCGACCACGGCGCAGTCGAAGCCGACGGTGCGCAGGAGTTGGGGGATGCCGTCGCCGAGGTTGTCCCCGACATGGTGGTTGTGCAGCAACAACCGGGCCATCAGGCCGTCGTCCGGGGTCACCTCGCCGCCGACATCGAGGATGTGCAAGCTGCCGCCGGGGCGCAGCACACGCAGCGCCTCGGCCAGCGCGGCGGTTTTGATATCGGTTTCGAGGTGGTGCAGCATCATCGATGACAGCACCCGGTCGAATTCGCCGTCCGGATAGGGCAGTTCCTGCGCATAGGCGCGTTCGAAGCGAATTCCGTTCAACCCGTGTGCCTTTCGCTCGGCGCGGGCGAGTGCGAGGGGGTCGGGATCGGAACCGATCACCTCGGCCGCGGGCTGGGTGCGCTTGGCCCGGATCGTCAGATTTCCGGTGCCGCAGCCGATTTCCAGCACGCGCTGATCGGGGGCGAGTTCGGCCTGCGCGACGAGGGTTTCGTGGAGTGTGTACATGCCGAGCAGGCGGGTCAGCAGATCGTAGCCGGGCAGGAAGGCGTCGCGGCCCGCGGCGGGCAGGTAGTCGTGCCGGTTGCCCATGGCTTTCACTACGGAATGTGGATGATCTTTGGTCATGATTTTCATGGTGCCCGCTGATACAGCGGCACAATTGGGTGATTGTCGGCCGAATTCGGACTATTTTCGGTCTCATGACCGAGGCTACCCGGATGGTCCGGCACCGCCGTGGTGTTCCGGAGTACGACTATCGCAGCGATCAGGTCACGCCGCCGGTATCGCTGCTGTGGTTCGATCGACTTACCGAACGCGACCACAGCCCGCATATTCACAACTTTCCGGCCATGCTGTACATCCGGTCCGCCGGCGTGGTGTATGTGGTCGCGCCGGGTCAGGTGATCGCGGACGCACCACCGTACGAGTCCGAAGGCTCGGTCGCGGTGTTCTTCGATCCCGCGGCGCTCGGCGACGCCGGACGCACGCCCTGGCCCGCGTGGCGCGCGCATCCGCTGTTATTTCCATTCCTGCACGAGCATTCGGGTGGCGTGCTCGAGTTGACCGTCCCGGTGGCACGAAGACCACTGTGGGACAATGCGATTGCCGCCATCGACGCCGAACTGGCACAGCGGCAGGAGGGGTACCGGCAGGCGGCGGCGGCACATCTGACGCTGCTGCTCATCGACCTCGCGCGGCTGGCCGCCGACGTGGTGGGTGATCTGCGGCGCAGCGGTGAACCGCTGCTCGCCGAGGTATTCGACATCATCGACCAGCGACACACCGCACCGCTGTCGCTGCGTGATGTCGCGGATGCGGTCGGCATGACGCCGGGGCATCTGACCACCGTGGTGCGCCGCCGTACCGGGCGCACCGTGCAGGCGTGGATCACCGAGCGGCGGATGGCCGAGGCGCGCCGTTTGCTGGCCGAGACCGATCTGCCGGTCGGTGAGATTGCCCGGCGGGTCGGGATTCCCGACGCGGGCTACTTCACCCGTTTGTTCCGGCGCAACAACGATCTCTCACCTCGGCAATGGCGCGCCCAGCCTACTTCCCTCGCACGCTGACGCGAGCGCCCTCGAGAACTACCCAGATTTCTACCCGTGGCCGGTGGCCACACGGGATGCCCGCGATCGGCCGGGTCAGGTCAGGGCGCGGGCGATGATGTCGGTGGTGTTCACGCCGGTGGGAAGGGTGCCGAAGGCAATGCCCCAATCGTCGCCGAGGCGGGTGGCGCAGAACGCGTCGGCCACGGCGGGATGGCCGTGGCGCACCAGTTGCGCGCCCTGCAGGACCAACGCCATGAGTTCGACGACACGGCGGGCACGGTATTCGATTTCGTCGAGGTCGGACAATTCCTTGCCGAGGCGGGCGATGGCATCGTCGAGACGTGGGTCGGCGCCCGCGGCGAGCGAGACTTCGTTGAAGAAGGCCTCCACGGTTTCGGGCTGCCGCCCCATGGCGCGCAAGGCATCCAGCGCCGCGACATTGCCGGAGCCTTCCCAGATGGACATGAGCGGGGCCTCGCGGTAGAGCCGGGGCATACCGGATTCCTCGGCGTAACCATTGCCGCCGAAGCATTCCAGGGCCTCGGCCGCATGTGCGGGGGCGCGCTTGCACACCCAGTACTTGGTGACGGCCAACGCGATTCGGCGCAGCGCGGCCTCGGCGGGATCGGTGCCCGCGCGGTCGGTCGCACCGGCCAGGCGCATCATGACCGTGGTCGCGGCGTCGGATTCGATCACCAGATCGGCCAGCACATTGCGCATCGCCGGTTGGTCGATCAGCTTGGCCCCGAACACTTCTCGATGCCGGGCGTGGTGCGCCGCGTAGACGGCACCGATGCGCATGCCGATCGCGGAACCGATGACGCAGTCCAGGCGGGTCATATTGACCATTTCGACAATGGTCTTGACGCCGGCCCCTTCGGCACCGACCATCCAGCCGGTGGCGTTCTCGTATTCGATCTCCGAGGACGCGTTCGACTTATTGCCGAGCTTGTCCTTGAGGCGTTGGATCCGAATGGGATTGCGGGTGTCGTCGGGCAGTACCCGTGGCAGCAGGAAGCAGGACAGCCCACCCGGCGCCTGGGCCAGGGTGAGGAACATATCCGACATGGGGGCCGAGGTGAACCATTTGTGGCCGACGATGCGGTAGCTGCCGTCGGGTTGCGGTGTGGCGGTGGTGGTGTTGGCGCGAACGTCGGAGCCGCCCTGCTTCTCGGTCATCGACATACCGGCGATGAGGCCGGCCTTGGTCGACGGCTCGCGCAAGCCGAAATCATAAGTGCGAGAACCGAGTAGCGGCTCGTATCTGGCCGCGAGTTCGGGATTGTGCCGTAGCGCGGGCACGATGGCGTAGGTCATGGAGATCGGGCACATATGCCCGGCGTCGGCGGCGCCCCAGGTGTAGAACTTGGCCGCACGGGCGACATGGGTGCCCGGCCGGTCGTCGAGCCAGGGTGAGCCGTGGAGTCCGTGCGCGACAGCGACTTTCATCAGTTCGTGCCAGTACGGGTGGAATTCGACCTCGTCGACGCGGTTGCCGTAGCGGTCGTGTGTGTGCAGGACCGGCGGGTATTCGTTGGCCAGGCGGCCCCACTCCTGCGCTTCGAATCCGCCCGCGCGCGTACCGAGTTCACGCACTTCCGATTCGGCCCAGCCCGCACCCTCGCGGTGTAGCCCCTCGAGCAGGGCGGGGTTCTGCGCGACATCGAAGGGCACGATATCGGGCACCTGGTTGAAGACTTCATGCGTCGGCATCGGACACTCCTGAGTCGGATTGGTCGTGCACACCCAGTGCGCGTAACGCGAAATTGACGAGTTCGGGCACGACGGATTCGCTGTGCGGTGCGTCGGCCAGCGGGCCGACCAGGACCTCGCCGATCGCGCCGACGAGGGCGGCCGCGCTGATCTTGGCATCCTGGGCGGGCAACTCGGCACGCGCGACACCTTCCGCGACCGCGGATTCGAAAGCTTCGGCAAAGGCGCGGCGGAAGCGCAGACGCTCGGTATCGACCACGGTATCGACAGGTTCGACGAGCAGGACATAGGCGAGTTTCGGATTCTTCAGCGCCCGGCCCGCGAAGGTCTCCACCGCCGCGGTCACCCGCTCGACGGCCGTTCCGGACGCGCTTGCGGTGCCCACCGCGGCCACCTCGTGCGCGACCACCTTCCGGAATACCGCGCTCACCAGGTCGGCCTTGCCGCTGAAGTTCTTGTAGACCGTCCCGGTGGCCACGCCGGCCTCGGCGGCGACGGCCGCCATGGACAGCCCGGCATAGCCCGCGCGCGACAGCACCTTGGTCGCGGCCTGCACGATCAGGCCCGCCTGGGCATCGAGGCGGGCCTGCACAGCAGGGGTTCTGCGGTACGCCATACAAGAAGTGAACCACATATTCATTTCTTCACACAAGGGTGCTTCCGACGGCGTATGGTCGTGCACGTGACTGTGCGAATCGAACGCAACGGGCCCGTGACCACGGTGATCCTGCACCGCCCCGAGGCACGCAATGCCGTGGACGGTCCGACCGCCGCGGCCCTGGTCGACGCATTCCGCGAATTCGACGCCGATCCGGATGCGGCGGTCGCCGTGCTATGGGGCGACGGCGGTACCTTCTGCGCGGGCGCGGACCTGAAGGCACTCGGCACCGAGCGCTCCAATCGGGTCACCGAGGACGGCGACGGCCCGATGGGACCGACTCGACTGCGGCTGTCCAAACCGGTGATCGCCGCGATCTCCGGATACGCGGTCGCGGGCGGACTGGAACTGGCCCTGTGGTGCGATATGCGAGTCGCCGAGCAGGACAGCACCCTCGGTGTGTTCTGTCGCCGCTGGGGTGTGCCGCTGATCGATGGCGGCACGATTCGGTTGCCGCGCATCATCGGCACCGGACGCGCGATGGATTTGGTGCTCACCGGCCGTGCCGTCGCCGCCACCGAGGCGCTGCAGATCGGGCTGGTCAATCGAGTGGTGCCGAATGGTGAATCCCGCAGCGCCGCCGAACAACTCGCCGCCGAATTGGCCGCACTGCCGCAGACCTGCCTGCGCTCGGACCGCAGGTCGCTGCTGGAGCAGGACGGTATGGACGAAGTGACGGCTATGCGCAATGAGTACCGGCACGGTCTCGAGGCCTTGGCCGATGGCGCCCTGGACGGCGCGCAACGGTTCGCCGCCGGTGCGGGCCGTCATGGTGCGCGCTCCTGACAATGGGGCCTGCCCGACGGTTGAGCGTCGTCGACGAGATCTTCCTGCGCACCCATCGCCGGCTCGGTACCCCGATCGCGCTGCAGGGTTTGTGGCGCACCGCCGATCGCGTCGATCCGGAACTGCTGCGACGGGTGCACGCGACACTGCGGGTTGGCCCCTTGGGCCGCAGGGTGATTCGACCTCGGGTTCCGGGAGCACGTCGCGGTTGGCGGCCGAATACTCGGGCGCATCCGCTCGAGTTCACCGACCGCGCTATCGCTACCGGAGACCTGCTCGAGTGGGCCGATGAGCAGGGTGCGAACCTCGATCCCGAATTCGGCCCGGGTTGGCGATTGTCGACCGCCGCCTTGGCCGACGGCGGTTCGATCGTATCGCTGACCTGTTCACATGCGCTTGCCGACGGCAGAGCCCTGGTACTCGCGGTCGACGATGCGCTCGGCGGACCGAGCCTGACCACGCCGTCGGCGCGAGTAAGCGGCTCATTTGCGAAAGCGCCGGCACCAGCGGCGAATTGCCCTGGTACGGGGCGAACGGTCGCAGCCGCGCCCGGCCGATCGGATACCGGTGAGCCGATGACATCCACCGCAGGGGCTGCAGACCGGTCCGACGCGAATGCCGCACCGGCCCGGGAGTCCGGAGAGTCGACGTCGGATTGGTCCGATGCCTGGCGGCAGTGGTCGATCGTTGCGCGTGGCACGGTCCGCGCGCTGCGCCGCGGCATCCCACCGCGCCCTACTCGCGCGGTACCGGACCGCGAATATGCGCTATCGACCGGCGGAAAGATCGCCCACAGCGTGGTGCTGCAATGCCCGGCAGGCGACTGGGAGTCGGTAGCCCAGGCGCAAGGCGGCACGGCCAACAGTCTCTTCATAGCGCTGATCGCGAAGATGTTGTGGGCCAGTGGATTTCCCGGCGCGACCATCGATGCCAGCCTCCCGGTCGACACCCGCGACGAGCCGCGCGTCGACAACGATCTCGCGATGACCGAGCTCACCATCGAGCGCGCCGATACTCCGGGCACCATCCGCGAGAAGGCCCGAATCGCCTACGAGCGGCGCATGTCCAGCCCCGGCGGGATGCCGGAGGAACTGCTGCAGGTCATTCCGGACCGCTGGGCCCATGCGCTGTCCAGGGGTGCCGGTGAACGAGACATGCTGTGCTCCAATATCGGAACCGTCCCCGACTCGCTGCGGGCCCTCGGCCCACACCGCTGCACCGGCGTCGCCGCCCGCGCCATCCACCCCGGCCTCACCGCGAACTGCCTGCCACGCACTCGGCTATCCGGCTACCTCTGTCGAATCGCCGACACTTACACCCTCGCTATCGTCAGCCTCGATCCCGCCCATATCGACACGCCCGCAACCCTGCGCACCCTTGCCCACGAAACCACAACCGCCTTCGCCCTCCCGGTCACCCTGTGGTGAGCTCCGGCAGGAGTGAATTGCTGCTGCCGGGCGGTCCGAGCGCGATATCGGTTCGATCGAGTACATCCTGCGGTACCCCGATGCCCGGCTCCAGATCGTCCGAGGAGATCGGGGCGTCCCAGACCTGACGCAAGGGCAGGACGCCCGCCCAGACGCCGCCGGTGTCGATATCGGTGGCGTCGTCCTCGGGGCCACCGGAGCGGACCTTCACCGATGCCTCGGTCAGGTCGAGGGCCAGGACCATGGTGGCGGCCATTTCCTTTTTGTTCGGCGGCCGCACGCGGTCCCACGCGCCCGGTGCGGAGTGTTCGACGACGACCCGCAGCGCGTGCATGCGGTCACCAGGGTCGGTGAGTTCGACGGCACGGCCGCGCACTACGGCCGAGCGATAGTTGGCGGAGAAGTGCATGGCCGAGCGGGCGTAGACGATGCCGTCGACCAGGGTGACGGCGATGCAGACATCGGCGGTCAGCGCCGCCCGCAGGTTTCCGGCGCCGGTCGAGCCGTGCAGATACAGCGTGTCGCCGTCGCGGCCGTAGACGGTCGGGAGCACCACCGGACTGCCGCCGAGCAGCACGCCGAGATGGCAGACCAGGCCGGCGTCGAGGACCGCATCCAGTTCTGCCCGGTCGGTACGGCCGCGCTCCTTGGAACGTGTCAGGGTGGTACGTGGGGTCGGCGAAAGCGGCGGCCGAGCACTGGTCGTTTTCGTCATACCTCGAGCCTGGGGCCGAAAGTGGCATTCTGAAATAGCCAATTCATGGAAATTCGAACAGTCCAATTCGGAGGTGCGCGATGCTGGAGGAACTTCCGATCGTCCTCGACCGCGATGCCGACCAGCCATTATCGGTTCAGGTCGCGGAAGGACTGCGGGCCGCGGCGAGCAACGGACTCCTGCGCGCGGATGATCGACTGCCGTCGTCGCGAGAACTCGCCCGACGCCTCGGCGTGAGCCGCACGGTGGTCGCCGCGGCCTACGACCAACTGCACGCCGAGGGCTGGATCGCGGGCCGCCGCGGCTCGGGCACCTACCTGACGACCGCCCCGACCGAACCGACCGTCCACCCGAGTCACCACGGCACCGCCGAATATGAACCGGACCTGCTCGATCTGGGCCCCGGCGCACCGTGCGTCGAGGCGATCGACCAGGCGGCCTGGCGACGTGCCTGGCGCGCGGCCGCCGACGGCTCCCCCATCGTCCGCAAGGATCGCGGCGGCGAACCGGAATACCGGGCGGCGGTCGCCGAACACCTGCTGCGCCACCGCGGCCTCGGCGCGGGCAGTAAGACCGTGGTGCTGGCTACGGCCGGAACCAGTTCGGCCGTAGGCGAACTCGCGGCCGCCCTGCTGCGCCCCGGCGAAGCCATCGCCATGGAAGATCCGGGCTATCAGCGCGCCGCGGGCGCATTCGTCGCGGCCGGTATCCGGGTGCTACCGGTGCCGATCGACGGCGACGGCCTGCACGTCGACCGACTGCCCACCGGCATCAGGGCCGTGTATTGCACTCCGGCACACCAATTTCCACTCGGCACCCGCATGCAGGCGGCGCGGCGCGTACAACTCGTCGAATTCGCCAGGCGTGCGGGCCTGATCGTCATCGAGGACGACTACGACGGCGAATTGCGTTACGACACCGCGCCTTTGCCGCTGCTGGCCGCGATGGCCGCGGACGTGGTCGTGCATCTCGGCACCACGAGCAAGATCCTCTCGCCCACCCTGGGCATCGGCTGGCTGGTGGCCGCCCCGGATATCACCGAAGCCGTTATCGCGCACCGCGAACGGACCGGCACCAGCCCGAGTCCCGCGGGTCAGCGCGTACTCGCCGCATTCGCCCAGCACGGCGATCTCGCCCGACACCTGCGCCGACTGCGCCGCGCGGTGCCGCCGCGCCGCGCTCTGGTCGTGGACGAGCTACGCCGCCGCGGACTCGAAGTATTCGGTGACGATGCCGGTTCACATGTGGTGGTGCCACTGGATTCGGCCGAGGCCGAACGGCGTGCCGTAGCAGCTGGCCGGGCGCGCGGTGTGGCGCTCGACGGACTGTCCCGCCACCATCTCGCGGCACAACAACATCCACTGGCCACGGCAGCCGGTCCGCACACTTTCGGCATCGCACTCGGCTACACGGCACTGAGCTGGACCGAGCTGACCACCGCCGTTCCGATTGCCGCAGAATGCCTTACGGAGGCTGCGCTGCCGATTTCAGTCGAACAGCCGGGCCACGAAGGGCATGCTGTCCGGTAGCGAACCCGCGAGGGTCGCACTGTGATCCGAGCCGGGATAGATGTGGACCTCAGGCCGGACACCGTTGGCCTGCAAGTCGGCGACCAGCTTCGCGGTCAACGGCGCGGGCACATCGGTGTCATTGGTGCCCTGGCCGATGAAGAGCGGGCGGTCGTATCCGGTCATCGGCACATCCATGATCGGACGGGCGGTCGCGGCGAAGTCGCCTTCCGAAAGCGGCCGGGAGAACAGCTGATTCAGCGTGACGCCCTCGGCGCGCTGAGCCAAGGGTGTGAAGCACAGCGTCTGCGCCGCATCGACCAATTCCCTGCCGACCGGGGTGAGGTGGCTGTCCAGGTCGAAGTCGGGACGTGCCGCTTTCAACCCGTTCATCACATATGTCGCATAGGCGGTCAGGTGCGATGATGCGATCGCTGGCGTGGCGGGTCCGACCAGCATCGCCGCGTCGACGATATTCGAAGCGGGGCCGGTGGCGACCGCACCGCGGTAGTCGAGTTCGGAGCCATATGCCGTCGCCAGCGACGCGGTGAACACCGCCGCGCCGCCGCCCTGGGACTGGCCGACGGCCACCCATTTCGACGCGAGCGAATCGTCGACGGCACGGGCGGCGCGCACCATATCGATCGCGGCATGCGCCTCGGCCCGACCATCGAGATAGGTGTGCACACCGGGTGTGCCGAGGCCGATGTAATCGGTCGCCACGACGGCGTAGCCCTGCCGCAGCCAGGTCGCCAGATAGTTCATATCGCGCTCGGAGCGGCCCGCCGTCGACGGGGCGCAATCGTCGCCGACACCGACCGTCCCGTGCTCCCATGACACCACCGGCCAGCCGCCGGATGGGGGCGTACCCGCCGGGATGAAGATCGCACCGGTCGATTGGGCGGGGCGATTGTCGGCGTCACTGGTCCAGTAGGTGATTCGCCGCGCCGATCCGGTGCCAGCGAGCCACAGATTCGATGGCAAAACCTCGTCGCGCACCACCGTTCCCGGCGCCGGTCCGGTCGGATCCGCCTGCGCGGTCGCGGCCAAGGGTCCGGCCAGGACGGCCGCCGCGGCCAGGGTGATCAGTGTGCGACGCATCGACACTTTCCTCTCGTTGGGAGCTACTGTCTCATTGAGACACTTTAACCAGACTAAGCTGGAAAGTGTCACTTTGAGACAGATGTTTTCTGGAGGACGCATGGAGCAGAGCGGTCTGCGCGAGCAGGAAAAGGCCAGAGTGCGCCGCGAACTGATCGATACCGCGCTGCGCCTGTTCGAGCGGCAGGGTTTCGAGCAGACCACGGTGCAGCAGATCGCCGATGCCGTGCAGGTTTCGCGGCGCACCTTCCACCGCCACTTTCCATCGAAAATGGCCGTAGTGTTCGCGCACGAGGAAGATCTGATGGCGCAACTGCTTTCGGCACTGGAGCGCCGCCCGGCTACCGAATCCGCGCTCACCGCACTGCGGTCGGCGATCCAGGAGCAATTGCTCGACGAATCCGAGGGGGCGCTGCGTCGGCGCCAGGCCGATACCGCCCGCAGGGCCCGTCACGTGCTGGTCACCAATCCCGAACTGCGCCAGGAGAATTTCACCGGGGCGATGAGCCGCAAACATGCCCTCGCCCAGTTGCTCACCAAGCGTTCCGGCCTGCCCGAATCCGATCTGCGCCCGCAACTCGTCGCGGCGACCTGCTTCGCGGCCTTCGGGGTCGGGCTCGACCACTGGATGCTCGGCACCGACCATACGATCGCGGCACTGTACGAGATCCTGGACAACATTGTGGCCGCGCTGCAGCAAGGCATCGACGTGCCCCCGCCCGATGCCGGGTCGCACTGACCGTCGGATCGCAAGCGCGGTCGTAGCATGGTCCCCATGACCGAACAGGACATCCTGGCGCATATCAAGAACTTGGTCGATCGCGAGCATGATTTGCGGTCCAGGGCGACGGCCGGTGCGGTCGATCCGGTGACCGAGCGGCAGCAGCTCGCCGAACTCGAAGTGATGCTCGATCAGGCCTGGGATCTGCTTCGCCAGCGCCGCGCGCGCATCGATGCCGGTAATACGCCCGATGACGCGCAGGAGAACCCGGCCCGTCAGGTCGAGGGTTATCTGCAGTGACCACCGATTCCGCCGCCGAATACGACGTCATCGTGATCGGTGGTGGTCCGGCCGGTGAGAACGCCGCCGCCTACGCCATCGCGAACAGCGAGCGCACGGCGGTCATCGTGGAGCGGGAACTGGTCGGCGGTGAATGTTCGTACTGGGCGTGTATACCGAGCAAGGCGCTGCTGCGACCGGCCCACGTGCTGTCCGGCGCCGAGGCCATGGCCGGAATAACCGCGAGTGGGCTCGATATCGACGCGGTGTTGAAGCGGCGCGACGCCTTCACACATAAGCACGACGACAGCTCACAGGTCGATTGGGCCAACGACAATCGCATCGCGGTGATTCGCGGGACGGGGCGGCTCGCGGGCGAGCGACTCGTCGAGGTCGACGGCCGACAGCTGCGCGCCCGGCACGCGGTGGTACTGGCCACCGGCAGCAAGGCCGCGGTTCCGGATGTGCCCGGATTGCGCGATGCGCTGCCGTGGATTTCCCGGGATGTGACCAATCTGCACGAGGTTCCGCGCCGGGTGGTGATCATCGGCGGCGGCGTGGTGGCGTGTGAGGCGGCCACCTGGCTCGCCGCGCTGGGCGCGAGTGAGATCACCATGCTGATACGCGGCGAGGCATTGCTGGGCAATACCGAACCGTTCGCGGGGGAACGCGTGGCCACGGCACTGTCCGATGCCGGTGTTCGGATTCGATTCGGTACCCGACCCACTCGGGTGACGCGCGTCGATGCGAAGGACTCCGGCGAGGGCTGGATGCACGGTGGTCCGGTGACCGTCCAGACCGGCGAGAGCGAGATCGAGGCCGACGAGATCGTGGTCGCCGCCGGGCGCGGACCGGCGACGGCCGAGCTCGGGTTGGGCTCGGTCGGGCTCGCGGACGGCTATGTCGAGGTGGACGACCAGTTGACGGTACGCGGCATCGACGGCGACTGGCTGTATGCGGTCGGGGATGTGAATTATCGTGCCGCGCTGACACATATGGGGAAATACCAGGCCAGGGTGTGTGGTGACGTCATTGCCGCACGCGCCGAGGGACGCGCGCTCGCGGATGCGCGATATGCGGCGACGGCCGACAACGGGCAGGTGCCCCAGGTGATATTCACCGCACCGGAAGTCGCGTCCGTCGGGCGCACCGAGGCGGCGGCGCGTAAAGCGGGCTATGCGGTCGAAACCGTGGAACTCGATATCGCGGTCGCCGGATCGTCGCTGGCGCGCGACGATTACACGGGGCGGGCGAAGATCGTCATCGATACCGCGACCGATACGCTGCTCGGCGCCACCTTCGTCGGACCCGAGGTCGGCGAACTGATCCACGCGGCGACGATTGCCGTCGTCGGCAAGGTGCCGCTGACGACGCTGTGGCACGCAGTGCCAGCCTATCCGACAGTAAGCGAGCTCTGGTTGCGTCTGTTGGAGGCCCGCCGCTCGTAGTTACCATCGGAAAGATGTCCGATATAACGACCGCCGACGGAGTTGTCCGCGGTTACCGCGGCCGTCGCGTATTGCGCTGGCGCTCCCTGCCCTATGCCGCCCCACCGGTCGGCGACCTGCGATTTCGCGCGCCGGAACCGGTGACGCCATGGACCGGTGTGCGCGAGGCGACCGCATTCGGCTTCGCCGCGATGCAGCACCGCTCCGGTGCCAGGATCGGGCCGCGCCGGTACCAGCCGACCAGCGAAGACGCCCTGACACTCAATGTCGTCGCACCGATCGAACCATCATCGACACCCCGGCCGGTGCTGGTCTTCATACACGGCGGCGGGTACCTGATCGGCACCTCGGCGCTCGGTCTGTACTCCGGTGCGCGACTGGTGGTCGGCGGCGACGTGATCGTGGTGTCGTTGAACTACCGGCTCGGTGCGTTCGGCTATGTCGATTTCGGTGAATTCGGCACGCCCGAACGACCTTTCGACAGCAACCTCGGGCTGCGCGATCAGGTCGCGGCACTGGAGTGGGTCCAGCGCAATATCGCCGCATTCGGCGGCGATCCCGACAATGTCACCATTTTCGGCGAATCCGCGGGCGCGCATGCGGTGCTCGCATTACTGGCCACACCGGCCGCCGAGGGACTGTTCCATCGCGGCATCGCTCAGAGCCCGCCCGCCGATTGGGGTATGAGCGCCGATGATGGGCGCGCATTCGCCCGCCGATGCATAGAAGCGCTCGGCGCCACACCCGACACCGCGGCCAAAGCACTGATCACGGCCGGTGCCAATGACATTCGGCGCGCGGTCGACAAGACCAGCGACAAGGTGCTGCGGGAGCGCCCCGGCCTGTTCCCCATCGCGCCGGTCGTGGACGGCGAATATCTGCCGCAGTCCCCGATCGATGCGATCACCAGCGGTGCCGCACATCAGGTTCCGCTCATCATCGGCACCAATCGCGATGAGGGCACCTTGTTCGCGAAGTTCGCCGATGAACTGCCGACCACACCGGACCGCTTGCATGCCCTGCTCACCCGGGCCGGTGGCGCGGAACTCGAATCCGGAGTCGTGGCCGCCTATCCGGGCTATCCGGATGCGAAGGTCGCCGTTCGGGCCGGTGGTGATTACGTGTTCTGGCGGCCCTCGGTCACCGTCGCGGCCGGTCACAGTCGCTACGCCCCCACCTACGCCTACCGTTACGATTTCGCCCCGCGCGCACTGCGTCTCGCGGGGATCGGCGCGACCCATGCCACCGAGCTGATCCCGGTCTTCGGTGCGGCCGATTCGCCGATCGGCCGGGCCTTCACCGCGGTGGGCGGGCGGCGTGGACTGCTCTCGGTCACCCGGCAGTTCCAGGACAATTGGCTCGCATTCGCGCGGACCGGCCGACCGCTCCCCTCCTGGCCCGCCTATAACGAAGACCGGCGCACGACGCTGATCGTCGATGAGATCACCCGGTTGGAGAATGATCCGGACAAAGCCAAACGGATTGCCTGGCAGGGAATCCGGGTACCGACGTTGATCTGACCTACTTCAGTAGGCGCGACATCCGGCGATCGGCGAGTACCTTCCCGCCGGTCTGGCAGGTCGGGCAGTACTGGAACGAGCGCTCGGCGTAGGAGACCTCACGAACCGTGTCGCCGCACACCGGGCACGGCAGACCGGTGCGGGCGTGTACCCGCATGCCGGAACGCTTTTCGCCCTTCAGGCGGGCGGCATCCTGGCCGACGGAGCGCTGCACGGCGTCGGTGAGCACCGAGCGCATGGCCTCGTACAGCACCGAAACGTTTTCCGCCGACATGGTTTTGGTATTGGCGAAGGGCGAGATCTTGGCGGTGTGTAAGATCTCGTCGGAGTAGGCATTGCCGATTCCGGCGAGCAGAGACTGATCGACGATCGCGGTTTTGATGCGTTGCGATGCGCCGTGCAGGATCTCGCCGAATTGCTCCTCGGTCACCTCGAGTGCGTCGGGGCCGAGGCGCGCGATACCTGGCACGAGTTTCGGATCGTCGACGATATACACCGCGAGCCGCTTCTTCGTGCCCGCCTCGGTCAGGTCGAATGCGGGCGTCATACCTTCGGGGGTGAAGAAGTGCACCCGTAGGGCGAGCGGACTCTTACCCCCCGGTTTGGGTGGTGTCCGGCTCGGCTCATCGATCCACCGCAACCATCCGCCGCGCGACAGATGAGTGATCAACCAGAGTCCGTCGCACTCCATCCCGAGAAATTTCCCCCACCGGCCCGCTGAGGTCACATCGCGTCCGGACAGCGCCGTAACCGGCGGATCGAACGTCTTGACCGCACTCAAGGCGGCCACATCGACACGCCCCACCACGGCGCCGACCGCGTGCTCCCTCAGGAACTGCGCCAACGCCTCCACTTCCGGTAGCTCGGGCACGCCCTCACCCTACCGAGCCCCACCGACATCGGCGCAGTTCACGCCCGCGCGGGTGGCTCGAGATCAGGTGGAACTGGTGGCGGGGGCTGCTCGGGCCAATGCCGCCGTGGTTGCCACCTGATCTTGACAGCGGGCGCTCGAGCGGGATTGCGGGCAGGGGCCGACGGAGGCGTGCAGTCCAGGCGGCGCGGCGGGCACGGAGGGGCGAGAGACGCGAGTCTGTGCGGGCCAGCGCTATGCGGCGCGGGCGAAGTGAGCGCGGTGGTTTTCTGCCCAGACACGGAAGGGGCGGGGTAGGACGCCGGTGATGTGCTCGACGGTGGGGTGGACGACCGAGGTGAATGCCTCCAAGGCGGTGGCGCGCAGTGCCATAATCGCGTCGGCCATCTCGTCTTGGACGCCGTGGTCGATGAGCGACTGGCGGGCGGTGGCGGGTGCTACTTCGATGTAGCGCAGCGGGCGGCCCAGCACGTCGGCGAGAATTTCGGTCTGCTCGCCGGGTGACAGTGGCTGCGGGCCGCTCAGGGTGTAGATCTGGCCCTCGTGGCTTTCGGTGGTCAGCGCTGACGTGGCGACGGCGGCGATATCGTGCGGATCGACCACGGCGATACTGCCCTGTCCGAACGGCGCGTATACCGCGCCGTGATCGCGAATCGAACCGACCCAGTGCAGCGCATTGGCCATGAACCCCAAGGGGCGCACCATCGTCCACGGGACTCCGCTGTCGCGGACCGCCTGTTCTCCGGCGCGATGCCAGGTGGGTATCGGATCGGTCGCGGTGTCGTCCCCGGTGCGACCGGATGACAACTTGACGATGTGTTCGACGCCCGCACGAGCCGCGGCCTGCGCGAGATTCGCATCGTGAGTGGGGATTTCGGGGCCGCTGGACAGTAGGAACACCCGATCGACGCCGCGCATCGCGGCGGTGAGGCTGTCGGGGTCGCCCAGGTCCGCGCGCACCATTTCGATATCGTCGGGCAGTTCGGCGAGTTCGGGCCGCCGCGTCATGGCGCGCATCCGAACACCACGCGCGAGCAACTGGCCGACCAATTCGCGCCCCACGGTCCCGGTCGCTCCGGTCACCAGAATCATCAACTTCTCCTTCGTCGAGGGTTCGGGCCGTGCGGCCCGAGGCGAAGTCAACTTTCGGCAGCAGCCCAGAAATTCACCATCAGCCGGCGAAAATCAGCGGATACTTTCCATATCAGGCGGTGAAATGAAAGGTACTTCCATGCTCGACGACGTAGACCGCGGCCTGATCCACGCCCTGCACATCGACGGCCGCGCACCGTTCAGCAAGATCGCGACAGTCCTCGGCGTCTCGACCCAGACAATCACCCGCCGCTACCAACGCCTGCGCGCCACCGCCGGACTGTGCGTGGTCGGCCTCACCGATCCCGGCCACGCCGGACATACCCAGTGGCTCGTGCGCCTCACCACCACGACGGCCAGCGGACGGAACCTCGCGAATTCCCTGGCACGCCGACCCGACACGTCATGGGTAAAACTCACCTCCGGCGGCACGGAAATCCTTCTGGTAGTGAACATTCCACGCGCGTCCGCCGCCTCGCGCTCGCTGCTGCTGCGGGACCTCCCCCGAGCCGCGGGCATCACCGGAGTCTCCGCGCATTACGTTCTGCACACCTACCTCGGTGGACCGACCGCATGGCGCGGCCACATCACCGCTCTGCGGGAGCAGCAGCGAAAACAATTGGAGCCGAACCGATCCGGTCCCACACCTCGTCGCGGCCTCGCCGATAGCGATGCGGCGCTACTGAACGCTTTGCAGCAAGACGGGCGAGCGACCTCGGCCCAACTCGCCACGGCGACCGGCTGGTCCCAAGCCACGGTCAGCCGGCGACTCGCGGAACTGCGCGCGGCACAGGCGATCTTCTTCGATGTCGAACTCGATGACGCTCGCTTCGGCGCCACCACCCAGGCGCTGCTGTGGATGTCGGTGGCACCGTCACAGCTGGATCGGGTCGCGACCGCGCTGGCCGAGCACGAGGAACTGGCCTTCGTCGCCGCTACCACCGGCCCGACAAACCTTGTCGCCCAAGCCATGTGCACGGATCCCGAGGCACTGCACCACTACCTCACCCACCGCCTCGGCGCATTCGAGGACATCCGCACCTTGGAGACCGCGCCGGTCCTCGCCACCGTGAAGGCGGTCGCGCGTCAGGAGCCCGGACGCAGGAGGTAAACGTCGAAGATCCAACCCTTTTCGGCACGCAGCCTCGTGCGCCGCTCGACGATCTCCTGTTCGACCGCACGCAGCGGCCCCTCGATCAATGTCTCGTCCGGCATTCCCAGATACGCACCCCACCAGATGTGCACGTCGGCGTCGGGCACCTCGGTGAACGAACAGTCACCATCGAGCATCACCACGGTCGAGCCGCTGAGCCCGTCCGCACGCAGTCGACGGCCGGTGGTGATGTGCACCGGCTCCCCGATACGGTGCAGCACCGTCCGATGCCGAGCGGCCAAGGCCGCCACACTGGTGACACCCGGAATCACCTCGTACTCGAAGCTCTGCGCACCGCGATCGAGTACCCGCTCGACCATGCGCAGCGTGCTGTCGTAGAGCGACGGATCACCCCAGACGAGAATGCCGCCGACACCGTCGACCTGTGCGAACGCATCCGCCAACAGCGCCGAACGGCGATCGTGCCAATCCGCGACAACGCCCCGGTAATCGGCGGGATCCCGGTCGCGTGGCGGATCGGCGATCTCCACGATGCGGTACGGGTGCTCGAGGTGTTCGGTGAGGATCGACGTGCGCACGTCGACCAGCTCCTGTTTCTCGGCCCCCTTGCCGATCACAAAAAACACCTCGACCTGCCGCATTGCCTTGATCGCCTGCACCGTCACCTGGTCCGGATCCCCGGCACCGATGCCGATCACGTAGAGCTTGCGCATGGCCCGAGCTTGCCAGGGGAGGATATGGGTAAGCTCGCCAGGCGTGGCCGATAACGCTGACACCCAGTACGAGGACCTGCTGCGACTGGTCCTGGAGTCCGGTACCGCGAAGGCGGATCGCACCGGCACCGGCACCCGCAGTATCTTCGGCCATCAGCTGCGCTACGACCTCGCCGCGGGCTTTCCACTGATCACCACGAAAAAGGTGCATCTGAAGTCGATCGTCTACGAATTGCTGTGGTTCCTGCGCGGCGATTCCAATGTGGCTTGGCTGCACGAGCACGGCGTCACCATCTGGGACGAATGGGCCGATCGCCATGGTGAACTCGGCCCGGTCTACGGCGTGCAGTGGCGGTCCTGGCCGACACCGAACGGCACCCATATCGACCAGATCGCCGAAGTGCTGCACACCCTGCGCACCGACCCGGATTCCCGGCGCATCATCGTCTCGGCCTGGAATGTGGCCGAACTCGACAAGATGGCATTGGCACCGTGCCACGCGTTCTTCCAGTTCCATGTGGCCGACGGCAAGCTGTCCTGCCAGCTCTACCAGCGCAGCGCGGACCTGTTCCTCGGCGTGCCGTTCAATATCGCCAGCTATGCCCTGCTCACACACATGGTCGCCCAGCAGACCGAATTGGCACCCGGTGATTTCATCTGGACCGGCGGTGACTGCCATATCTACGACAACCATGTCGAGCAGGTCACCGAACAGCTGACCAGACAGCCCTACCCGTTCCCGACCCTGAATCTGCGGCCCGCGCCGACGCTGTTCGATTACACCTACGAAGATGTGGAAGTGATCGGCTACCAACACCATCCGGCGATCAAGGCGCCGGTTGCGGTATGAACGCAGCATCGCGCGGCGATTCGGTGCGCAGTGGTGGTCGGGCGACGGAAGGGCATGACCGCACCATCGGTCTGATCTGGGCGCAGACTCCGGACGGGGTGATCGGCTTCGAGAACACCATCCCCTGGCGCGTGCCCGAGGATATGGCGAATTTCAAGGCCGTCACGATGGGGCATCCGGTCATCATGGGCCGACGCACCTGGGACTCCCTACCGCCCAGATTCCGCCCGCTCGACGGCCGCCGCAATGTCGTGGTGACCCGCCAGCCCGACTGGTCGGGAGCCGGTGCCGAACGCGCCGCATCATTGACCGAAGCCATGGCCATGACCGCGCCGCAGGACGTCTGGATCATCGGCGGCGGCGAAATCTACCGAGCCGCCATGGATTTCGCGACAGAATTGCTGGTTACCGAGGTGGACACCGCCGTCGACGGTGACGCCTACGCACCCGCCATCGGCCCCGAATGGCACGCCGACGATACCGAGCCGTGGCACGAGTCGAAGTCCGGCCCCCGCTTCCGGATTCGTCACTACACCCGTGAGTAAGCCGACCATTCGGCAAACTCTGCGCAGCACGCATTCGGGATCGCACAACACACTTCGAACACCGACCTGCAACGAACACGCCGCGTACCGGCGCGGCGCCCAAACCGGACACACGTCACCCGCCATTCGGGCATACTCCTGGATATCAGCCCGTGTCACCAGCCCTGATCCGGCTGATTGCATCTGCGAAAGGCGGTCCATGGACAAGAAATCGCTGACTGCGGTCGCGCGCCAACAATTGAAGTTGGCCGCCACCGCCACGAGCGGGCGCAGTTCGCAAACCATCTATGGCGGTCATGCCAATGCGCTCCGGCAGACCGTGGTCGGTCTGTCGGCGGGCCAGAGCCTGGCCGAACACGATAATGCGGGCGAGGCCACCCTGCTGGTGCTCAGCGGCACACTGACCTTGCTCAGCGGCACCAACGAGTGGAAGGGTTCGGCCGGAGATCTGCTCGTCGTGCCCAAGGCACGGCACAGCGTCAAGGCCGTGGACGATGTCGCATTCCTGTTGACAGTCGCCAAGTAGTAGCCGACGGGCCGCACCGCGTGGCCGATTTGCGGCAGCCGCCCTCTAGGGTGGAGCGCATGGGTGAGCCGCAGCCGATCCTCGAACCGCTCACACCGGCCGCGATCTTCCTCGTCGCCACAATTGACGAGGACGGCGAGGCGGCGGTGCGCGACCTGCTCGCCGATCTCCCAGGATTACGTCGTTCGGTCGGCTTTCGGCTGCCCGGCGCCGGACTCACCTGCGTCGCATCGATCGGGTCGGCCGCATGGGATCGCCTCTTCGCGGGCCCGCGACCAGCCGAATTGCATGTGCTGCCGGAATTCGTCGGCAAGCACCACACCGCGCCGAGCACGCCGGGAGATCTGCTCTTCCACATCAAGTCCGAAAGCCAGGACGCCTGCTTCGAATTGGCGATGACGATCGCGGACCGGCTCGAAGGCGCGGTCACCATTGTCGATCAGACCGTCGGGTTCCGGTACTTCGAGCAGCGTGATCTGCTCGGCTTCGTGGACGGCACGGAGAATCCGGAGGGCGCCGGGGCCGTCGATGCGGCCGTTATCGGCGACGCGGATCCGGACTTCGCCGGCGGCAGTTACGTCATCGTGCAGAAGTATCTGCACACCATGGCGCAGTGGCGGGCACTGTCGGTCGAGGAGCAGGAGCGGGTGATCGGCCGCACCAAACTCGACGATTTCGAGCTGTCCGACACGGATAAACCCGCGAATTCACACGTCGCGGTGAATACCGTGACCGACGAGGACGGCACCGAGCGAAAGATCCTGCGCGCCAATATGCCCTTCGGCAGCGTCAAAGACGGGGAATTCGGCACGTATTACATCGCCTACGCGGCGACGCCGAGCATTACCGAAACGATGTTGTCCCGGATGTTCGCCGGGACGACGGAGGCGGCCTATGACCGGATCCTGGACTTCTCCATCGCGGTGACCGGCACGCTGTTCTTCGCGCCGCCCCTCGACTTCTTCGACGACCTCCCCGACGCACCCGAGGTCGCCGCGACAGCGCTCGCGGAATCCTTATCGCCGAATCGTGTTGGCAGTGACGGTTCTCTGGGTATCGGCACGTTGAAAAGGAGCATGCAGTAGTGAACAACCTCCATCGCGAACTCGCGCCGATCACCGCCGAGGCATGGACGGCCATCGAACAAGAGGCGACGCGCACCTTCAAGCGCCATATCGCCGGTCGCCGGGTGGTCGATCTGTCCGGACCGCACGGCACCGACTATTCGGCGGTCGGCCTCGGCCGAACCACCGTCATCACCGCACCGGACGAGGGGGTGCAGGCCCGCCAGCGCGTGGTGGCACCGCTGGTCGAGTTGCGGGTGCTGTTCACGTTGTCGCGCGAGGAACTCGACGATGTCGAGCGCGGCGCACAGGACACCGATCTGGATGCGGTCAAGGAAGCCGCGCGCAAGATCGCCTTCGCCGAGGACCGGGCCATTTTCGAGGGCTATCAGGCCGCGAATATCACCGGTATTCGGGCGAGTTCGTCCAATTCCCCGATCACGCTGCCCAGCGATCCGCGACTGGTCCCGGAGTCCGTCGCCCAGGCGCTGAGCGCGCTGCGGCTGGCGGGTGTCGACGGTCCGTATTCGGTGCTGTTGAGCGCGGACCTTTACACGGCGGTCAGTGAGACCTCCGATCACGGTCACCCGATCCGCACCCATATCGAACGCCTCATCCCGGAGGGCGAGATCATCTGGGCGCCGGCCATCGACGGTGCGTTCGTGCTGACCACGCGCGGCGGCGACTTCGATCTGCGGCTCGGCCAGGACCTCTCCATCGGCTACCTGACCCACGACGCGCAATCGGTACAGCTCTATTTCCAGCAGAGTCTGCAGTTCCTGGTCTACACCGGCGAGGCGGCGGTCGCTCTGGCGTCCTGATATCGGTGCACCCGCCCGCATCGGGAAGCCACCGGTCTACCGACCGGCTAGGTTGGGGTGCGGTATGCAGGAGGTCGAGATGACGATGGTGCGCGCGGGTGTGGTTCCGACCGGGCGGGCAATGCTGTACGGGACGCTCGGGATAGCGGTCACCGTGCTCGTTTGTGGTGCGATCGTGTCCGGATTCGGGGTCAACCGGATCTTCACCGGTCTGCTGGCCGGTGCGGTCGCGGGCATCGCGATGCTGGTCGCGCTGTTCGGGCGCGATGTCGTCGTGCTCACCGAGGGGGCGATCTACCAGCGCACCCCGTGGCGGGAAGCCAGTATCGACTGGGAGCGGGTGGTGGCCGGACGGTTCGCACTCGACGAGCGGGCCCGCTGGTCGCTGGCGCTGGATCTGATCGGCGGCGACGAGCGGCACGGCGAACTCGTACTGCTGTCCATCCCGCCGGTGCGGCGGCCGGTCGCGGGCGCGTACGACATGCGTAAACGTGAGCAGGTCAACGAGATCCGGGCAATGCTGCGGCGCAAGCGCGTGCCGGTCACGGTGCTGCCGGAGATCGCCGGTGCGCTGCAACAGCACTGGCAAATCGCGCCGCCCACCCACTGATGCCGGGGCGCGCGGTGACCGAGACAGGGCGCGCCCAGGTCGTATACCTTGGCAGATGTGTCGATGATGAAGGGCGCCAATGTCGCGGTGCCGATGTCTTCAGTCCGCGTCGAACTGGGGTGGCAGTCAGGTCCAGGGGTTCCGGATGCGGATGCCTCCGCGCTGTTGCTCGTCTCCGGAAAGGTGCGCTCGGATAACGATTTCGTCTTCTACAACCAGCCGAATCATCCGTCCGGCGCGGTGCGGCACGAAGGTAAGCGGCCGGGGCCGACGGTCATCGACACATTGTCGGTGAATCTGGCGCAGGTCGAATCGCAGATCGACAAGATTGTGATCGCGGCATCCGCCGATGGTGGCACGTTCGGGCAGTTCCACGGGCTTTATGTGCGGGTACTCGATGCGGTGAGCGGCGCGGAGGCGGCGCGGTTCGACAGCACGGGGGCGACTACCGAGACGGCGTTCGTGCTCGGAGAGTTGTATCGACGGCAAGGGGCGTGGAAGTTCCGGGCGGTCGGTCAGGGGTATGCGACCGGGTTGGCCGGGTTGGCTACCGATTTCGGGATTTCGGTCGACGATCCGGGGCCGGGGCAGACGCAACAGCAGCCCGCGGCGCAGCAACCGGGTTACCCGCCGCCGCAGTACACGCCGCCCGCACCCCAGCAGCAGTACACGCCACCGCCCACGCAGCAGCAGTTCGCGGCACCTCCGCAGTATCCCCCCGCGGCACCGCCCGGGTATCCGCCGAATCCGGGGCAGCCTTATCCGGCGAGCCCGACGGCGCAGCCATACGCGCAGAACCCGTACCCACCGAACCAAACTCCGCAGCCCTCCGCACCGCCGAACCAGACGCCGCAGCCGTATGCGCCGCCGAACCAACCAGCGCAGCCTTATGCACCGCCGATCGCGTCCGATCAATTCGCCGCACCTGCCGCAGCGCCCGGTGCGCCGGTCAACCTCGGCAAGGTTTCGCTGACGAAGGAAGCGCCGACGGTCTCGCTGACCAAACACGGTGCGACCTCGGGAACCATGCGGGTCAACCTGAATTGGGTTACCGCGCAGACCGGTGGCGGTGGTCTGTTCGGGCGCAAGCGCGCCAACGCCCTCGACCTCGATCTCTGCTGTTTCTTCGAATTGGCCGACGGCCGGATCGGCTCCGTTCGCGCACTGGACCGTTCGTTCGGCGCGTTGGATCGCCCGCCGTTCATCCGGCTCGACCAGGACGACCGGACCGGTAGCAGCACCACCGGCGAGAATCTCGATATCAATCTCGACTACACCGCGCAGTTCCGCCGGATTCTGGTCTTCGCCTCGATCTACGAGGGTGCGAACAACTTCCAGGGCGTGCAGTCCACCGCCACGCTGTATCCGCTGAACTCGCCGCCGATCGAAATGATCATCACCGGCTGTCAGGACAATTCGCGCGATGTGATCCTCGCCCATCTCGAGAATGTCAACGGCGAGTTGATCGTTCGTCGCGACGGCACATTTGTCCGACCACCCTCGGGGCATCCTGGCGGCGGTGTGCGCGAGATCGCGCGCATGTACAACTGGGGCTTCGAGTTCAAAGCCACCCGCGGGAAGGGCTAGTTCAGGAAGCCGAACGCCGCAGGAGTGCGGTCGCTTCGGCGCGGAGGCCGTCCAGATCACCGCGCCAGCCGAGCATGCGCATGATCGCGTCCGGAATGGCGCGTTCGGCATGGGCGGGAGCGCTGCCCGCATCCGAGCGGATGCCGATCACCGTCTCGACGAGCCGGAACGGCAGGCCCTCGGCCCCTGCCACACCCGCCTCGGCAGCGACCGCCGCGGCCAAGGTTTCGTAGTGCGCGCGTAATTCGTCGCGGCGCAACCGAAAGGCCGCGAAGCGTTCGGTGCGCACTTCCGGAAGTAGGTACAGCGCGCCGAGATTCCAGTGCGATGCGCACAGCTGACGTACATCGAACCAGGCCAGCGCATATAACCGGGTGTGCGACGGCGCTGGCACCTCGCGTAGGCGCTCGGCGAGATCCAAGGGGCCCGCGATGGTTTCGGCGAGGAGCGCGTCGAGGATGTCGTCCTTGGCGGCGAAGTGGTGATAGAGCGAGGCCTGCCGAATACCGACCGCATCCGCGACCGCCCGCGTCGAGGTATTGGCATAGCCATTGGTGGTGAACAGCTCTCCGGCGGCGTCGAGGATCTCGGCGCGCGGCGTCCGACCGCGCCGGGGCCGCTGGTCGAGACGGGGACGGCCGGGACCGAGATTTGCCACGACGCCATTCTGACACCGCCGCCGATATGCTCGACCGCCGCCATACCAATCAGACCGGTCTGATGTTTCCAACGCGATCGCCCAGGTGTGAGGTTTCTGTCATCCGACAGAAATCCAGGCAACGCAGAAGTTACCGGCGTTCCCGGAAGCGATACACGGGGGTCACCGAAAGCGCGATCGTGAACGCAAAACTGTCATTCGATAGGTATTGGCCGCTCGCGAAGGAACCCCCATGGCCACCAGAGTCGATTCCCCCGCCCCCGTCCTCCCACCGCCCGCCAACCAGGACAATGCCGACCTGGCCGGATTCGGCTATCAGCCGGTGCTACACCGCAAGCTGGGCCGCTACGCCTCATTCGCGGCCGGATTCTCTTTCGTCTCGATTCTCACCACGATCTTCCAGTTCTTCGGCTTCGGCTATTCGTTCGGTGGGGCCGCGTTCTTCTGGACCTGGCCCATTGTGTTCGTCGGGCAGTTCCTGGTCGCGCTGAACTTCGCCGAACTGGCCGCGCGCTATCCGATTTCGGGCTGCATCTACCAGTGGTCGCGTCGGCTCGGCGGCGAAGTCGTCGGCTGGTTCGCCGGGTGGATGATGGTCATCGCACAGATCGTCACGGCCGCCGCCGCGGCGATCGCGCTGCAGGTGGTACTGCCATCGATCTGGAGCGGATTCCAGATCGTCGGCGACGATACCGCGCTCACCTCGACCTCCGGCGCCACCAATGCAGTACTGCTCGGCAGCATCCTGCTGGTGCTCACCACGGTGATCAATGTGATCGGCATCGATCTGATGGCGCGGATCAATTCGATCGGTGTCACCGTGGAGATCGTCGGCGTGCTGGCCATCATCGCCCTGTTCTTCACCCATACCGAGCGCGGGCCGGGCGTGGTGCTGCAGACCGATCAGGCGGCAACCGGACCGTATTGGGCGGCGTTCCTCGTCTCCGGTCTCATGGCCGCCTATGTGATGGTCGGATTCGATTCCGCCGGAGAGCTTTCCGAGGAAACCAAGAATCCGCGCCGGGTCGCGCCGCGCACCATTCTGACCGCGCTCGCGGTCTCCGCACTCGGCGGTGGACTGCTGCTGCTCGGTGCGCTGATGGCGGCGCCGAGCCTGGATGACGGTTCGCTGGGCACCGAGGGCCTGGCCTACGTGCTCACCTCGAAGCTCGACAGCCCGGCGGGCAAGGTGCTGCTCGGCTGTGTCGCGGTGGCGATCACAGTGTGCACCTTGGCAATTCAGACCGCAGGCTCGCGACTGATGTTCTCGATGGCGCGGGACGGCAAGCTGCCCTTCGCCCGCCGCCTGGCCGTGGTGCATCCGCGCTTCGGCACCCCGGTGCTGCCCGCCGTAATCATCGGTGTGCTCGGTATCGGCCTGCTAGTGCTCAACCTCGGCAATGCGGCGATCTTCGCCACCCTGGCCAGCGTCTGCATCGTGACGCTCTATCTGGCGTATCTGCTGGTCACCGTGCCGCTGCTGGTGCGGCGAAGCCGGGGGTGGGACAGCGGTGCCGCCGGACTGTTCAGCCTGGGTCGCTTCGGAATCCCGATCAACGCGCTCGCTGTCGTCTGGGGCGTCGCGATGGCGGTGAACCTGGCCTGGCCGCGCGCCGAGGTCTACACGCCCAATGGTGGTAGCTGGTGGATGCTCTGGGCCGCACCGCTTTTCGTGGTGATCGTGGTTGCCGTCGGAGTTGTCGTGCATCGCATCGTCAATGCGAAGCCGAGCACTGAAAGCCTCGAACCCGCGATCCAACCGGCCTGATGAGGGGGGTGTGCGGTGGTGTTGCCGGCACCACCGCACACCGTCCAACCCAGTGGCGCGCCGGATGACTACGTACCGACCACGTCGCACCGGACAACACCCGCCGAGCACCACGCAACCGACACCGTAGTTCGAGCCCGTGGACAACCCCGCCGACAGATCCCTGAACAGCGACGACCCGCAACAAGCTCGCAATCAGCGAGCGGACCGGAATAACCATCGGCCAGCCGCCCTGGGCATCCGGGACGCCAACCCAAGACACCTACGACCTCAGGGAACTCATCGATGACCAGAACAGACTCCACCACCGGAGCGCGGGCGCACGCGAGGTCTCAAGCAGCCGCCGCGACCATCGCCGGACCGGAACTGCCGGATGACGTCGCGGCGGCGAAGATCACCTTCGCCCAACGCATTCCGGCCGGTGGATACGCGAATGTCGTGCTCGGTCGCGGGACCAGACTGCGCCTGCGCGATCCCGCCGGAGCAGCGTGCGCACACCTGTTGATGTTGCGGGCCGACGCGCCGTGGGAGCGGCTGAATGTGGCCGATACGGTGAAGGTGCCGTGGCAGGCCTATCTGGGGACCGGACATCCGTTGCTCTCGGATCAGGGCCGGGTGCTGGCCACCATTGTCGCCGACACCTCCGGCCGGCACGACACCCTGTGCGGCACGACGCCCGAAGGCCGTGCGCTGCTTCGGCTCGCGGGCGCCAAGCAGGGACTCACGCCGCGGGATATCGCGCCGACCGTGTCCTTCTTCCGCGGCGTCCGCGTCGGATCCGACGGCGCACTGTCCGCCACCGGGAGCGCGGGCGCCGGCGCCTCGGTCGACCTGCTCATCCATCTGCCGGTGGTGCTGCTCGTCGCCGACGCCACCCACCCGCTCGATGAGCGACCCGTAACAGATCTCGACATCATCGCTTGGTCTGCCGCGGAAGAGCTTGCCGTGCCGCATAATTCGGATCCGGAGTATGTGCGGGCGGTCGAGAACACCGAACAGGCCTGGACGGCCGCGACTCTGGAGGTAGGGGCATGATCTCGGCACCGACCCGCACCATCGTGCTCGACGAAACCGTGCCGGCCTGTGCGCCATGGTCGGCCGTGGTACGCGCGGGCGACCAACTCGAAATCATCGACCTGCACGGCAATCAGGCGGTGGATTGCCTGCTCTACTCGGCGGCCGATCACACCGACCGCTATAGCGCGCAGGCGACCGTTACCGCACAGCGCAATATCTTCCTCGGCACCGGCAGTGTGCTCCGCACCGACGCGGGCACCGCACTCATGACCGTGCTCGCCGACGAGGTCGGCAACCACGACACCATCGCGGGCGCCTGCTCCCAGGAGTCCAATACGTTGCGCTACGGCCATCACACCCGCCATCAGCACGCCTGTGTGGAGAACTTCCTCGCCGAGGCGCTGAAATGGGGCCTGGGCAAACGTGATCTGGTGTCGAATATCAACTGGTTCATGAATGTCCCGGTCGAGGCCGACGGCACCCTGGGCATCGTCGACGGATTGTCCGCTCCGGGAAAGAAAGTCACGCTGCGTGCCGACATCGACACGTTGGTCCTGGTGTCGAATTGCCCGCAGATCAACAACCCCTGCAACGGCTTCGATCCGACACCGGTGCGGATGGTGGTGAGCCGATGATTGTGACCGGTGCGCCGAGTCGGGTCGGATCGTCGGACCTGCCGACCGACAACCATTCGATCAGCCGGGACAACACCCGGGAAGAGCTCAGGGCAAATGTAGGCATCGAAGCCGCGGATACGTTCGAGATCACAACTGCCGCTGCGGGATCCGCCGAGAACGGCACGTGCCGTCGGCCGGACTCGGCCGGTTCGGTCGGCGGGAACTTCGGCGACGCCACCGCACGCATCGAGGTACTGCGGCCGGGCATGCTGACGACGGTGCAGGACTGGCCGGGGCGAGTCGGGTACTGGCACATCGGAGTTCCGCCATCGGGACCGATGGACGATCTGTCGTTCCGGCTGGGCAACCGCGTACTGGGCAATGCCGAGGGCGCCGCGGGCCTCGAGTGCACACTCGGCGGTCCCGCGCTGAGGTTTTCCGCGCCGACCTGGGTGTGCGTCACCGGTGCGCCGACCGATGTCACCATGAACGGGATCCGCGTCCAGCAGTGGCGAACGGTGCTGGTTCCGGCGGACGGCACGCTCGATATCGGTGCAGTGCACGGACCGGGCATGCGCTGCTATGTGCTGATCGCGGGCGGTATTCAGCTGCCCGAATATCTGGGCAGCGCGGCCACATTCACGCTCGGCAAGTTCGGTGGCAGCGCGGGTAGTGCATTGCGTGCCGGTGAAATGCTGCCGCTCGGTGCGCGCCGGGGTCGGGTGGCGGCCGCGGTGCCGATGGAGGAGCAGCCGGTTCTGACCCGGCGGTGGGAATTGGCTGTCACCGAAGGTCCGCACGGCGCACCGGAGTTCTTCACCCGACATGACTTCGACACGATTGTCGACACCGACTACCAGGTGCATTTCAATTCCGATCGCACCGGTGTCCGACTGATCGGCCCGAAACCCGAATGGGCCAGAACCGATGGCGGCGAAGCCGGACTGCACCCGTCCAATATCCACGACACCCCGTATTCGGTGGGGGCACTGGACTTCACCGGCGATACACCGATCCTGCTCGGCCCCGATGGACCCAGCCTCGGCGGCTTCGTCTGCCCGGTGACCGTGGTCGCCGCCGACCGCTGGAAACTCGGCCAGCTCGCCCCCGGCGACGCGGTGCGCTTCGTGCCGATCCGCAGCGATCGCGCCGCCTCGATCCGCGAACTCGGTCCCGCTCGACGCGCCGCCTGGCCCACCGTGCTCTCCCCCGGCGGCGACGGTGATGACGGTGTACTGCGCCGCACCGACGTCGACGACACGACCGGGGTGACCTACCGCCGTCAGGGCGATGACGGCGTGCTCGTCGAATACGGCACCATGACACTGGATCTCGGTCTACGCGCCCGCGTGCACGCGCTGCATCAGCATCTGCTCGCGGTCGGTGTGCGCGGTGTTACCGAGTTGACGCCGGGTGTCCGCTCACTGCAGATCCGGGTCGATCCCGGCGTCCTGCCCGTTGCCGCATTGCTCGATGTGCTGACCGAGGCCGAACGGCACATTCCCGCCTCGGATCAGCTCGTCGTGCCGAGCCGTACCGTACGGCTCCCGCTGTCCTGGGACGATCCGTCCACCAGGGAGGCGATCACCCGCTACATGCACGGCGTGCGAGCCGACGCGCCCTGGTGCCCGTGGAATATCGAATTCATCCGGCGCATGAACGGATTGGCTTCGGTACAGGACGTTTACGACACCGTCTTCGGGGCCGAGTACCTGGTGCTCGGTCTCGGCGATGTCTACCTCGGCGCGCCTGTTGCCACCCCGACCGATCCACGCCACCGGCTTGTCACCACGAAGTACAACCCGGCCCGCACCTGGACCCCCGAGAACGCCGTCGGCATCGGCGGCGCGTACCTGTGCATCTATGGGATGGAAGGTCCCGGCGGCTACCAATTCGTCGGCCGCACAACCCAAGTCTGGAACCATCGTCATTCGGGTACCGCGGGTGACGAATCCCCCTGGTTGCTGCGCTATTTCGACCGGATCCGCTGGTATCCGGTCGAAGCCGATGAACTCCTCGACCTGCGTGCCGATTTCGCGGCGGGCAAGGTCCAGGTGCAGGCCGAGGACGGTGCGTTCGCGCTCGCCGACTATCGGAGGTTTCTGTCCGACAATGCCGAATCCATCGATGAATTCCGCGCGGTACAGGCCGAAGCCTTTGCCGCCGAACGCGACTCCTGGCGCCAGGCTGGTGAACTCACCGCTTGATCACTACCAGCCGAACAGCTCCGCGGTATCGATGGACTCGTCATCCCAGAGTTCCTCGATATGGCGGCGTTCCGCCATCGGCAGCTCCGGTGCCCAGCCGCAGCGCCGCCAGAACTCTTCCCGATGTTCCTGAGTAATCCTTCTCGGCTCACTCATGGCGCCCACCTCTGCATTGCCACCGTCGTGCTGCCATCCATTGTGGGCCTGCTCCGGCCTCGACATGCCGGAACAGGCCCGCGTTCTCAGCGCAGGTCGCGGAAGAACTCGCGGATATCGTCGGTCAGGAGTACCGGTTCCTCCAGGGCCGCGAAATGTCCGCCGCGATCCACATCGGTCCAGCGGGTGATGGTGTTCTGGGTCTCGCAGTAACGGCGAATAACGACGTCGTGGGCGAAGACCAGGGATGCGGTCGGCACACCGGAATTCGACTTGGTTACGCCCCAGCTGGCGCGCTGTGCGTAACCGACGTAGGCGGCCGAGCCCGCAGTGCCGTTGAGCCAGTACAGCATCACATTCGTCAGCAGCCGGTCCCGGTCGATAATCTTGTCCGGGTCCACATTTCGCGGATAGGTCCACTCGCGGAACTTGTCCATGATCCAGGCGAGCTGGCCGACCGGCGAATCCACCAATCCGTACGCCAAGGTCTGCGGACGGGTGGACTGAATGGCGATATAGCCGAACTCCTCCCGCATGAACGCCTCGATGCGCCGGATCCGGTCCCGTTCCAGCTCCGTCAGGCTCGCCAGCTCGTCCTCGGAAAGTTGTTGTGTGGGGAGCGGATCGGGACCGCCGTTGGCGTGTATGCCGACAACATGCTCCGGCGCGGCGCGGCCCACCTCCGGACTGACCGCCGCGCCGATATCGCCTCCCTGGGTGCCATAGCGTTCGTAGCCGAGCCGGTGCATGAGTTCCGCCCATGCCGCGCCGATCTTCGCTGTGGTCCAGCCCACCTCGGTGACCGGTCCGGAGAAGCCGAAGCCCGGCAGCGACGGAATGACCAGATGGAAGGCGTCGGCGGGATCGCCGCCGTGTGCGCGCGGGTCGGTGAGCGGTCCGATCACGTCGAGGAATTCGACGACCGAACCGGGCCAGCCGTGCGTCATCAGCAGCGGCAGGGCATCGGGCTCGGGCGAGCGGACGTGCAGGAAGTGGATGCGCTGTCCGTCGATCTCGGTGGTGAATTGCGGATAGGTGTTGAGCTGGGCCTCGGCGGCGCGCCAGTCGTAGCCGGTGCGCCAGTAGTCGACCAGTTCGCGCAGCCAGGTGGTCGGCACACCGATATCCCAGCCGTCGCCGGGCAGCGGTGCGGGCCAGCGCGCGTTGTCGAGACGATTGCGCAGGTCATCGAGCTGTTGCTGGGGGATTTCGATACGGAACGGGATGATCTCTGTGCTCATGAGAACCACGTTATGCGGCACCTAGGACAGCTTCGGCCCTAGGTGTGCGGCAGACTTTCGGACATGTTGGAAACCTCCGCGCGCCTGCTGCGACTGCTGTCGCTGTTGCAGACGCCTCGCGACTGGACCGGCACCGAACTCGCCGAACGCCTCGAGGTCGATGTGCGCACGGTGCGCCGCGATATCGATAAGCTGCGCAATCTCGGTTATCCGGTGGACGCGACCGCCGGTGTCGCGGGATACCGCCTCGGCGCGGGTGCGAAACTGCCGCCACTGCTGCTGGACGACGATGAGGCAGTGGCCGTGGCCGTCGGACTGCGCACCGCGGCGGGCGGCACCATCGCGGGCATCGAGGACAGCTCGCTGCGCGCACTCACCAAACTGGAGCAGGTGCTGCCGTCACGGCTGCGGCACCGGGTCAGTCTGCTGCAATCGGTCACCGTCACAGTGCCTTCCGCCGGATCCACCGTCGATCCCGAGGTGCTGACCGCCGTCGCGGGCGCCATCCGCGACAATCACCGCCTGCGCTTCGACTACCGAACCCACAGCGGCACAACCGCATTGCGCAGCACCGAACCGCACCGCCTGGTGCACACCGGTCGGCACTGGTACCTCATCGGCTGGGATAACGACCGCGCGGACTGGCGCACCTACCGCGTCGACCGGCTGCAGCCCCGCATTCCCACCGGCCCTCGCTTCACCCCGCGCGAACCACCCGAGACCGACCTGGCGCACTACATCACCAGCGGCACCACAACTTCGCCCTACCGCTACGCCGCCCGCGTCACCCTGTACGTGCCCGCCCAGGTCGCCGCCGAACGCATTGCGCCGACCGTCGGCGTCATCGAGGCCCTCGACGACCGAACCTGCGTACTCCGAACGGGGGCGAACTCCCTGGACGAGCTCGCCGTCTACATAGCGATTTTCGGCTTCGCCTGCCGGATCCACGAACCTCCCGAACTGATCGCCCATATCCGTGAACTCACCGATCGCCTCACCGCGGCGATCGACTAGCGGTCACCCCGGAACGGCGGCGACCGCCTCGATCTCGACCACCGCGCCTGGCACGACGAGTCCGGCCACCTTTGCGACGGTGCTGGCGGGCGGATTCGGCCGTCGCCCCCACACGTCGCCGAATGCCGCGAATCCGTCCTGCAACGGGTGGCCGTCGACGATCAGAATCGTCCACTTCACGACGTGCTCGATGGCCGCGCCCGCTGCCTCGCCGAAACCCGTACCACCTGGGTGAAAGCCGGATTGCTCGGCAAGGTTTCGGGGTTGATATGCGTCGTGATCGTCATGCCCGCAACCCAACAACCGACACCGACACCCCCGAGATTTCAGTCGGCTTCGCGCGCAGTGGCTTCCGGGCTCACCTGGTCGCGAATGGTGCGCAGACCGGCGACGAAGGCATCGAGTTGGTCGGGGGGCAGCAGACCGGTGAACCAGCGCTCGATGACCTCGAGGTAATCGGGGAGTACGCGGGCCAAGCGGGTCGCACCGGCGGCGGTGAGCACGGTGTAGGAGCTGCGGCGGTCCACCGAGTCGAGTTCGCGGCGCACGAAACCGTTGCGCTGCAGGCGGTCCACCAGTCGGGTGACGCCACTGGTGGACAGGTTGGTCTGGGCGGCGAGGTCGGTCATCCGCAGGCGACGGTCCGGTGAGCGGCTCAGGCGCATGAGCGCGTTGACATCGAGGCCGGACAGGCCGTGTTTCTTCCAGGTCGGTTCCAGCTTTCGGGTCAGGCCGTCGTACGCCTCGTAGAGCAGGCCCATGGTGGTGAGCCTGGGATCGTCGAAGAGTTCTGCGTCCACGCTGGCGAGCTTAGCGGAGATAGTTGCTGTGGGGATAGTTGACATGCGGAACATATGCGCTAGATTGTTGTCATCGCAATATTCCTCATCGCAACTAAATGGAGAATCCGATGACTACCTCTTCGCGCTGGGTCGCGGGCTTCCGCTCCACGCTTGTCGACCCCACCGAACGGATTCGCTTGGCCGAGCCGCGCGGCTTCGCCGATGAGACGGTGCGACAAGTGCTGCACCTGGTCGGCGGCGGCGAGCAACTGCGGGTGCGACTGACGAATCGCTACGGCTCGACACCGGTGACCATCGGCGCAGCCCGGATCGCGGTGCGCAAGTCCGGGGCCGAGATCGTCGCGGAGACCGATACCGAGTTGCGCTTCGACGGCAAGGCACAGGTGACCATTCCGGCGGGAACCGATATCGTCAGCGACCCGGTCGATTTCGTCACGACGGCGGGTATGGATCTGGCGCTGAGCGTTCACCTGCCGGAAGAGACCGGCCTGGCGCCCTTTTCGCATCTACCGATGGAATCGAGTTTCATAGCCCCCGGTGATCAGGTCGCCGCTGTCGCGCTGTCCGATGCGGAGGAGACCACCTCGCGCTTCTATGTGACCGGCGTCGACGTGCTCACCTCGACGAATGACCCGATCATCGTCGCCTTCGGCGACTCCTGGTTCGAAGGGGTCGGATCGACCCCGGGTGCGAACCATCGTTCGGTCGACGTTCTCGATGCACGTCTCACCAGCGGTTGGGTTCTCAATCAGGGCATCGGCGGGACCCGTTTGCTGACGGACCAGATCGGCGAACGCGGCCTGGCCCGTTTCGATCGCGATGTGCTCGCGGTGCCCGGCGTGACCCACGTCGTGCTGAACTTCGGTATCAACGATCTGATCCTCGATAACAGCACATCGTCGGCCGATGCGCTCATCGCCGGTTTCAGACAGTTGGCCGGACGTGCGCATGCGGCCGGACTCGCGGTGTACGCCAACACCA
Source organism: Nocardia sp. NPDC052112 (assembly GCF_040680135.1). NCBI lineage: Bacteria > Bacillati > Actinomycetota > Actinomycetes > Mycobacteriales > Nocardiaceae > Nocardia > Nocardia sp. NPDC052112. Next base: position 108,613 of record NZ_JBFAWD010000022.1, read on the forward strand.
TCGGCCCCTTCGCCGGCGTCATCTATCCGGACCTCAATGTCGCCGAAGGGCGGGTGGTACGCCGTGCGGTCAACGAATGGCTCCGCACCACCCGGGTTTTCGACGCGGTGTTCGATGTGGCTGCCGCTGTCGAAGATCCGAGTGATCCCGACTTCATTCGACCCGATCTGGACAGCGGCGACGGTCTGCATTTGAACGATGCAGGGCACCGCATCATGGGGGCGACCATGTCCATACCAGGCCTTACCGACTAGTTCCCCATTCGGTCGACGACGGAGACCACGCCGCGCACCTTTTCGACCGCCGCGCACGAATTCGCCGGGCGAAAACGTGCGTGGCGCGCGAATCGATGCGCGGCAGCAACTCTGGCGGCATTGGCCGAGGTTTACGGGGCCAGACCGCGCAGGACGATTTCGATGCCGAGGCGGAATTCGGTGTCGGCGTCGACATTTCCGGCGGCGGTGGCCGTTTCGACGAGTACCGGATAGTCGGCGGGGTCCAGTCGGGTCATCGCGGTGGTGCCCTGGCCCGAGAGTGGGCCGTAATGCTCGTTCTGGAGGTGACCGAGCAGGAAGGCCATGAGGGTGCGTTGGGCCAGGATTCGGTCGATGCCGGTGAAGCCCGCGTCGGTGAGGACGGTCAGCATCGCTTCGATCCAGCGCAGACTGTTGGGGGCGGACTGACGGTGGCGCACGACCAGTGGGACCGCTGCCGGGTGGCTGGATACCGTCGTGCGCATTCGATCCAGTAGCGCCGTGACGCGGTCGCGCCAGTCCGGGTCGGCCGGTGGCCTGAGGTCGATATCGGCCAAGAGGTGGTCGACGATCAGCATCTCGAGTTCGTCGCGGTCGGCGACGTAGCGGTAGAGCCCCATGGTGGCAATGCGGAGTTCCTTGGCGACCGCGCGCATGGTGAGGCCGGACAGACCGTCGCGGTCGAGCACCGCCACGGCGGCGGCCGCGACGGCGGGGCTGGTCAGCGAGCGAGGGCGGGGCACGGGTTGACAGCGTACAAGGTACGCGCATACTTGTCGTAGGAGTACGTCGTACACCTACGAAGGGAGTTTCCATGCCATTGCCGACCACGGTGCCCGCCCGAGAACTGGTCACCATCGCCGACAGCACCATTCGGATTCCGGATCAGGATTGCCTGATCCACCTGCAGTTCCGCCGCTTCGCCGGATGCCCGGTCTGCAATCTGCACCTGCGCTCGTTCGCGGTCCGGCACGCCGAAATCCTGGCGGCCGATATCCGCGAAGTCGTCGTATTCCACTCCAGCGCAGCCGAATTGCGCAAATACGAGGGCGACCTCCCCTTCGACCTGATCGCCGACCCGACCCGAACCCTGTACCGCGAATTCGGCATCGAGGCCAAACCCCGCGCCCTCCTCGACCCCCGCGCCTGGCCCACCATCATCCGCGGCGTCACGACCGCGAGCCTGGCGGTCTTTCGCAAGGAAAAGCCCGCTCCCCCAACGAAACCCGAAGGCGGGCGCCTCGGGCTGCCGGGCGACTTCCTCATCGCGCCGGGCGGGCGCGTCGTTGCCAGCAAACTGGGCAAACATGCTGATGACCAATGGTCCGTGGATGAACTGCTCGCGCTCGTGCCGAGCAGTGAGCCCCAGCATTGACCGTGGAAGCTCGACGATCGTGCGGGCCTGTGCGCTGCCACCGATGAAACAGGCCCGCCGTGAACCGCACTGTCGACTCAGGGCATCAGCGAAGCCGGATCCACTGTGAATTCAAAGGGATCGCGCACGGTGACAATGTCTCCGGTCGCCACCCGATGCTTCTGCGCGTAGGTCTCGTCGGCACCGAGGACGTGGGTGAACACGACCGGCAACGCTTCGTTCACGAGCTGGTCGCCGAACGGATTGATCTCGACGCGCCAGTAGTTCGGAATACCGGCCGCGGCGTACAGCACTGGCTTGACCATACGGTCCTGCAGCGCCGTTGATTCGGACACCACTTCGACGACCAGCTTCACCTGCTCGACCAGGACAGCACTGTCATCCCACTGGATCGGGCCGCTCACCACGATGAGGTCGGGAACCGGCTCGTCATCGCCGACCAGAACTCCCACGCCCGCGAGTACGACGTGGCCAGGTGGCAGCGCGACTTCGAGAGCCCGGACCAGGCAGGCGATCAGAGTCTGATGCCGAGGCGTCGGGGCAGCGGTGACGATGAGCTGACCGTTCAGCACCTCGTACCGCAATCCGTTCTCGGGCAGGTGATCGAGGTCAGCGGCCGTCCAATCGCGCAATCCGGGAATCGGCATGTGATCACACTGCCACCTCGTCGGACGGAAATGAACCTGGACCAGGTCCCACTGAGCCGTGTCAGCGGCGTATCAGCAGGGGTGGGCATGGTACTGGGCAGGCCGGACACACGGGGCACGGAAGACCTCGATGCTGTGGGCGGACAGAACGGAAAGGTTGGACGATGTCTGAAGTTGCGCTGGATGCATTCGTGGCGGAGATGGCTGCCGAGTTCGGGGTGCCGGGGGCCGCGGTCGGGGTGTGGGTTGATGGGCTGGAGGTTTTCGCCGCGCACGGTGTGACGAGTATCGAGAGTCCGGTGCCGGTGGATCGGGACACGATGTTCGTGTTGGGGTCGGTCAGTAAGACGTTCACCGCGACGGCGGTGATGCGGCTGGTCGCGGAGGGCAAGGTCGAGTTGGACGCGCCGGTGCGGCGGTACGTGCCGGAGCTGGTGCTGGCCGATGACGCGGCGGCGGCGGAGCTCACGGTGCTGAATCTGCTCAATCACACCGCGGGGCTGGGGATTCGGCTGATCGTCGAGACGGGGGACGGGGACGATGCGCTCGCCGAGTATGTGGCGCGACTGAACGAGCTGGACCTGGTCGCGCCGGTCGGTGCTCGCGCCTCCTATTCGCAGGCTGGATACAACCTGCTTGGGCGGGTCGTCGAGAAGGTCACCGGGCTGACTTTCGAGAAGGCGGTCGCACAGCTGCTGCTCGACCCGATCGGGCTGTCGCGCAGTCGCTATCTGTTGAGCGAGATCATGTCTCGGCGCTTCGCGGTCGGACACAATCGCGGTGCGGATGGCGCGCTGACGGTCGCGCGCGAGTGGAAGGACACGCGCGCCAATAATCCCGGTGGCGGCATCGTATCCTCGGTGGCCGACCAATTGCGTTGGGCGCGTTTTCAACTCGGTGACGGCCGGGCGGAGAACGGGGAGCAGGTCATGCCCGCCGAGGCACTGGCACGAATGCGGGAACAGACCGTCGAGTTGCCCGGCAGCTCACTCGGCGACGCCTTCGGCATCTGCTGGTTCCTGCGCGAGGTGGACGGTGTGCGAATCGTGAGCCACGGCGGCTCGTCGAACGGCCAATTCGCCGAACTCGTTACGGTGCCGGAGCGAAATTTCGCCATCACTGTCATGTCCAATGCGGGTCCGGAGGACGGCATCCAGTTCAACCAGGCGGTGGTGCGGTGGGCGCTCGAGCACTACCTCGGCGTGGTCGACAAGGATCCCGAACCCCTCCCCTTCGATCCGGCGCGGGCCGAGGAGATCATCGGCGATTACGAAATCGACGCCATGACACTCACCATCGGCACCGATGAGACCGGCCTGACGATCGCCTGCGGAATCAAGCCAGAAGTCCGCGCGGCCTCGGAAATCGAACTCCCCCCGGACCTTCCAGCGGCGGGTCTCGGACTGCTCCCCGGCAACCGCGACGAATACGTCGTCACCAGTGGCGGTCTGCAGGGCCAGCGCGGTTTCTTCACCCGCGACGAGAACGGCCGGATCGTGGGCGCCGATCTGGCCGGTCGGATGTTCGGTCGAGTCCAACAGCCCTGAAGTCGCGGCAAGAACAGTGAAAGCCGTTGCCGCACACCGGCAACGGCTTTCACTCCTCGAATAGGCGTCGAGTTGCGTGACGCGGAGCGTTCGCGAGCGGGATCCGTGGTCGCCGCATCCCCGGTGGCGGACCGGACCATGCGGCCGGAGCGAGTTTCGTGAGCTGCTTGACGAAGAGTGAACCGTACGTGCACACTGCTCTCATTAGAGAGCGACGCTCTCAAACTGAGGGAGAGTAGACATGTTGGAAGTCTGGAAATGGGCCAACCTCACACTGGCGTTCGTGATGGAGTTGGTTGCGCTCGCGGCGCTGGGGCTGTGGGGCTGGAAGACCGCCGACGCGACTCTGGTCAAGCCGACGTTGGCGGTCGGCGTGCCTCTCCTCGCAGCGCTGGCCTGGGGCCTGTTCGCATCGCCGAATGCGACATTCGACCACCCGTTGCTCACGCTGGCCACCAAGGTCGTGGTGTTCGGCGGCGCGGCGGTCGGGCTCTGGGCCGTGCACTACCGGGCGGCCGCGGTGGTCTTCGTCACCGTCCTGGTCGCGAACTTGCTGGCGATCAGGCTCGGGCACTTGACCCTGTGAGCGCTTCGCATGGCGTCGGTCACCGCGAGCCGGTTTTCCAGGATCGCGTGCTGGTCAATGCTCGTGGATCACTGGCGTACTTCAACATTCCGCTCGTACTGACCTACACAGCCGACATCGCGTTGTGATTTGCCTTTCGCTGTCGATGACATCCACAGCGGTATTCAAGACCCGGACAATCGACCGAAAATCTAGGGCTTGCTACGCCAGCGGTCGAGCGCGGTCCCGACCAGCGCCCGAGCATCCTTGCCGGTCACAGCCTGCCTTGCGAGCGTTTCGAACGCTCGGGCGTACAAGGCGATCTCTCGGGGTTGCGTGATGGTCAACTCTGCTGTGATGGCTTCAACCATCACCATTCGGTCATCGAACATGACGAAGTTAGTTGCAGGCGTAAGCCATTCGGCATTCGATGGCACCACGCCGAACAGCATCCGAGGTAGCCCCATGACAGCTAGGAGCCGATCCAGCTGACCGGTCATCACCTCAGCGTTGCCCACAGTCGTAGACAACGACTGTTCAGTGATCAAGATATGGAATCGGTGGTCACCGCGGTAGAGGACTTTTTGCTGTTCAAGCCGTTTCGATACGCCTTGGTCCACGTCGTTGGGTATCCGATAGAACTCGGTGACCCGGCGTAGTACCGCCTCGGCGTATGCGGCGGTCTGGAGCATCCCTGGGATCAGCACCGGTTCGTAGATCCGCATGAGCTTTGCCTGTTCGGCAAGCGTCACCGACTGTTGTTGTCGGCGTTTGGTGCCGGTGTGTAGCAAGCGCCTGTATTCGAGGTACGCCGATTCGATGTTGCGGACGGTCGCGACGAGGTCGGACAACTGGCTCTCCGTGGCCGTGTGGACACAGTACGCGCGTAGTTGCGCCTCGGTGGGAGTTCGGTGGCCGGTTTCTATCTTGGACACAAGCGACTCGTGCCAGCCCGCCAAAGCGGCGAGCTGGCGTCCAGTGAGTCCGGCGTCCTTCCTGATCTCGCGGAGGCGCTTCCCGAGCGCTTCCCGCTGTTCATGAACCGAGTTTGTCACAGCGTGGCGTGCGCGAACTCGGCGTAGGGCGTAGCCAGTTTCCACAGCCGTTCTCGGATGCTGCGGCAGTAGGCGACTATGCGCGGGTCGTCGGTCGTGGCGCCTCCGACCCCGGAGCCGTTGGTGTCAACGACGTTGAAGGCGACTAGCGAATCGTCGTACAACCACCAGTCATCTGCCGGGAGTTCTCCGGCGAGATGCCTTGGCATGTAACGGATGTCCTCCCCCGCCTCGGCATTCTCGGGTGTGATCGACAACAACCAACGGTGATAGTCCGGCAGCGGCACCGTGACTACTCGCACCCGCGAGACTGCGACGCCCCTGTTCGTGGCGTCCCGCATCAGGTTCAGCCACGGCAGAAACCATGCGTAGTCGTCGTCTCTGTGTCCGGCAAGGAACCGCTCGAGCTGCGGGTTCTCGTCGTCAACGTCGTAGGCGTCCTTGGTTTCGAGATGGAACGCTGAGCGCTCAGCTTGCCGAAATAGATCCCAGAACGCCTCGCCTTGCACAAGTCGCACCGTAGAACTTCCTTTCTCGCCTCGGCACTTCGATAGCCGTCTCATCTTCGGCTAAGTCGAGCTGATCCAGCGTCTCAGCATCCGTAATCGGTCGGCCGGAGATGGTGAACGTTCCCCGGCCGGTGTCGGTCATGGTCGCCCCGACGAACGTATCCGGATCAGCGAACCCGAGCAGCAAGTGTGGGATCTCGATAGTGCCGGAGTGGTCGGTTTGCCACCCCTGGACGAGGTAGCTGTCTTGGTCGGTGGCGTACAGCGTCGGGCAATGGCCTTGTCCTGACCCGCCGCTGCCCAGGACCACGATCCGGATGTCCTCATCCGCGGCATCCGTCGGCTCGTTCACGGTGACGAACCAGTGGGTGACCTCGCCGTCGGCCAGGTCGTCCGCGATGTCATCCGTGCTGGGGAGCACCGAAAGGGCACCGGCGGTCGCCGCGGACAGGGATTCGAGGAACGCGACTCGGCCCGAGACGGCGGTGGTCAAGGTCGTCGACTCGTAATCGATGTCGTACTCCGAGCGGACCTGCTCGGCCTGTTCGAGTGCCTCGGTCTGGCTGAAGGCACGGACCGTGCCGTCGGCCGCGAGGACCACGAAGGCCGGGTGCTCCTCGGCGAGCGGGCGGACCCGATCGGCGTAGGAGACCGGATGCGATGGGGCCGTGGCCAATTCTGCCTGCACTGCCGGATCGCTCGGGACCAGCCAGTTGATCGGGCCGTCGACCGGTTCCAGCGTGATACCGAAAATGGCCCCGGCGGTGGCCATTTCGGCGGCACTCAGATCACCGGCGAACAAGCAGGCGGCACCGGCCTTCTGGATGGCCCAGACCGCGACCACCGCGTCCACCGAACGCGGCAGCGCCAGGGCCACCACATCGCCGGGCCCGGCACCGTGCGCGATCAGCACCCTGGCCAGCTGCGAGGAACGACGATCCAGCTCGTGGTAGGCGATTTCGTCGCCCTCGACCAGCAGCGCGGGCGCCTCCGGATCCGCCTCGACCACCTCGGCGAGCACCCTCGACACCGTGCGCGCACCGACCCGGCCCACCGGTTCCGGCGCTGGCGCCGTTGTCGCGATACCGGATTCGACGAGCAGGCGAGCCCGCTCATCCGCATCGAGGATATCGATATCACCGACCAGTCCGGCGGCATCGCCGACCAGCGCGTCCAGTACCCGAATCAGCCTGGTGGACAGGGTTTCCACCTCATCGGCGGTGAACCGGCTGATGAGGTACTCCAGGGTGAATTCGAGGGTGGACTCCGCGGTCACCTGCAGGGTGAGCGGGTAGTGCGTCGCACTATCCACACCGACATCGGTCACCGACATGCCATCGATCGAGCTCGCCGCGGCGATCGCCTCCCGATCGATCGGATACGACTCGAACACCAGCAGGGTGTCGAAGTGCGAGGCGATTCCGGCGGCCCGCTGGATATCGGACAGACCGACGTAGTGGTGGTCCAGCAACTCGGCCTGTTGAGCCAATGCCGACGCTGGCACGAGTGGATGCAGGGGACGTATTTCACGCGCCAGTCAAACCTAGGGTTGTCAGATGACCGGTCACACCAGGTATAGGGGTGGCCGCATATTGCTCGGCCGCTCGCGTCTGAGCAGATCGCGTAACGCCTCTCCTGCGTCCGCCCCCATCGCGCCGGTAAGCTCGATTACACGGCGGATTGTCAGGGCGTTGATGCCGCGGACTGACGCGGCGTGCGCGTAACGGTCGATATCGACAATTGAGTTAGCGGTTGGTGTCCGCCGTTCTCGATGTGCGGACAACCGAATGCGTTCGGTATCGATATCGCTGTAGCCGCGACGGGCGCGAATGCGCTGCTCGACTTGGTCCAGTGACGTGGTGTCGGACAAGTCGGCCGCGAGTGAGTGCGTAGCTACGCCGGAGGCGTCGACCTCATATACCACCACAGCGTCATCGGTGATCCTGATGAGCGAATCACGCTGGGACTCGACCTCACCGCGCCATCCTTGTGCGGCGACGCAAAGCAGTCCATTGGCCTCGGACGGGTGCCAGTTCCACACTTCGGCGACCATCGACACATCAGCAGCGCCGAGTTCGGCGACCGCCGCCGAGCCCTGGCGATCTAGCAGCGTGCAGAGTTCAGGCGGTGTCAGCTCCCCGTCGAGCCCAACCCCGGCGATGAGCAGGTGCAGAGGTATTTCCGACTGTATGGCGGCTGCCAACGTGAGCGAGTCGGCCAACGGGCTGCGTAGTCCAGCCTCGTGTCCTTCAGCGAGGATGTCACCGCCGACATCAACGACGATCAACACATCCGCGCCGAAAAGTTCAGCCGCAGAGCGGAATTGAGCCGCGAGACCGATCGCACCACCGGCCGGGTCCATGAGCACTAGGGGGTGCGCCAGGTAGGGAACGAGCGGCGGCAGTGTCGACCAACCGGGGCCGTGGAGTCTCGTCGACACGGTCACCTCAGCGATCAGTTCGTGATGTCCGGTCAGACCGTCGAAGTCGCCGCGGCCACGTGGCCCAGGGGTTGGGTCGACGATGAGGCGGTCCCATGAATAACTCATGATGGCCACGATGTCGAACCGTTGCCGAAGCTTCACCGCGAGTACCGACGCGGTGACGACGTCGCCACCTCCCCCTGCGGCGATCATGATTGCTTTGCTGGTCATTGGGTGGCTCATAGTACTCTGTCCAGTGACATAGGACACCCGGAGGAATGTTGCCCGAAATCGAAGAGGTACTGCCGAAGTATCTACAGATCGCCGGGTATCTCCGAGATCAGATTGTGCGCGGCGACCTTCCTCCTGGTGGCGAGGTCCCGTCGGTGCGCGAACTCGCTGCGGAGTGGCACGTCGCCCGGCCGACAGCCAGCAAGGCTCTCGACGCATTGCGGCAGCAAGGTCTTGTCGAATCGCGCCGCGGAAGTGGCACCTACGTGCGTGCGCCCCAGGCCGCGCCTCGAGCGCGGGAGCGGTTCGAACGTGCTGCTGCGTTAGGCACCATGTATTCCGACTCGGAGTCAGTGCGGTTCCCGTTCGTCGGCATCGTCGATGCGCCCGAGTATGTGTCGGACGCGCTCGACCTTCCCGCAGGTTCCGCAGTGATCCAGCGCCAGCGGGTGATCGACGGCAATAGTGGACCGATCGAGCTGTCGACATCCTGGTTCGATGCTTCACTGGCCGAAGCGGCACCGCGCCTACTAGAGGCCGAGCGCCTGCGTGGTGGGACCGTCCCCTATCTCGCTGGTGTGCTCGGTATTCGATCGGCGTACGCCCGCGACCAGGTATGCGCCCGGGATGCGAGCGCGACGGAACGACAAGCACTTGGACTTGGCGAGCACGCGCCAGCGTTGGTCTACTGGCTATCGGCCTACGACTCTGACGATCGCCCGTTCCAGTTCGACGAAGCGGTGTATCCGCCGGAACGTTGGGCGTTCCGGCAGGAGTATCCAATAATTTTCTAGGCATCTCGGGAAGCTGGCCAGAAATCTTTACTGGTTGACGAACTGTCCTATGACACTTACACATAAATGTGTCATAGTTCACCTACGCCCCGCCGTCGGGTGACCCCCCTCATCCTCGGCGGCGGGCGCGAATCATCCGTCTACCTGCCGGGGGTGGCCCATGGTCGCATCGTCTGATTCCACACTGCCGCAGCGTGATCCCTTCGTCGGGCCGCCCGGTAGGTACAGCGGCGCACCGGGCGATGTGGTCGAGGTGTTCGCGGAAGCGGTCCGTGAGTGGGCAGATCGACCCGCACCCACAGACCTAACGGCGAAGCCCTGCCCCCGCTGCACCTATGAGGATGCCGAGCCGGACACCGGGATTTGCCGCTACTGCATGGCCGCTATCGAGCGAGCAGGCAAGGCCGCGCTTATCGCGATGCGCGAGGCCGACGATAGAACCGATCGCCCGGCGGGCTGGTTGCAGCGCGACGACGGATCATGGGCGCCTGTCGACGATCACGGGTTTATCGGCCAGACGTTCGCATTCGCCTTGGATGACCACCACGAGATCGACGAGCGCACCGTGATCGCCGTCGAGCCGATCTCCATCGACGACACGGAGGTCGGCTAGATGTCGACGACTGGACTTGTATGCGCAACCGCCGCAGGGGTTTTGACGTTGGGCGTCGTGGTCTTCTATGTGCTGCCGTACCTTGTCGACCGCCCGGTGCACGTCGACGGTGAACGCCCCAGCACGGAAATACTCGCGCGCATCGCTCGCGACCGGTGCCACCGTGCACCGGACTATTCGTACAGCATCGATGAAGCGCGCCGCGTATTCCGTGCGCGCATCAACTGCGATGCCGACTCGTGCGGCGCAAAGCATGAGGCGGTCTGGACTTTGATCGACGCCGGCGTGCTCCGGCCCGCCGCATATGTCGAGCGGTAGGACGTCTGATTCGCCCGATACAACGCGCGTAATTTCCCAACTCAACGAAGGAACTGAATAATGCTATCCCGCTGTAACACAATCATTTTCGTCGGAATACTCGGTGCCGCCGCGCTCGGCACCGCCCCGGCCGCGGCCTCGGCGCAGCCGGTCGACGTCTCGGCCAAGTCCTGCGGGTTCGAGTTTTCGCGGACCCTGCCGATGGTGCTGACACCACAAATCACCGCGCGAGGCTTGGCGCAGTGCGACGCACCGCCCGAAGAACACACCCTGACCCTCGCGCTGCAATACGACAACAACGGGCGATGGGAGACGGCCTGTTCCAAGACCGACAGCAGCATCCCCCCGGGTGCGCCGGGCTTCGCCACCTACGAAGTCTCCGCCGCCTGCTACGCGGGGCGCTGGCGAATGGCTGTGAGCATCCTCGGCCGCCTTCAGGGGACACCCTTCGCATTCAGTGACTACTCGACCGTGCGCGAGGTACCGTCCAGTCAATGCCCTAGCCGATGAGAGAGGCGAATATGTCCGACAGCCAGGCCAATGGCCTCGACATGGATAAGTCGCGCGAACTGTGTGACCGGATCCAGGCGGTTGTGGAGGAGCTTCACGCGATCGCGGGTACGCCGAAACATCCGGCGATTGCCCTGCTGATGAAGGCCGCAGATGAGATCACCGCAACGGCGATGGCCAATTCGCCACGCCGTTATGCGGACTACGAGCCGAAGTCGGCGTGACCGGAACGTCTACTGTCACGCACGCCGATGAGGGGAATTCATGAAATCCGTTGCGAGTGTTTTGGTCTTCGCCGATGCGTCCGTAGCGGTCGCGGCTTGCAGCTCGACGAGCACCGACGACAGCCACGCTGCGCACTCGTCGTCAGTGTCGGCCGCACCGGCGGCGACAGTGGCGCCCGCTGCCGGTGGCTGCTATCCGTCGTCGCCAATTTCCGACCCTGATCTCGCGGCGTTCGCGGCCGGGCTGCAACTCCCGGCGGGCGTGCAGGTAGTCACCGGGTGCGTGAGCACCCAGAGCGATGAGCCGGGCTTGGTCGGTGTGGCGATAGACCTGTGCGTGTCCGACTCGCGCACACCCGATGCTCTGCGCCCGATCGCGACCGATATCGCGAAAGCATTTAACGGCACCGACCTCGGGGCGAGAACGTTCGCGCTGTATGTCGCCGATATGGATCCGGCGTACAAGACTGAGGCCACGATCAAGGATCCTGACTATCAGCTGCACTTATGGAACGGCAAGCCGAGCGCCGCGACCGAATTGAAGACGCGGGCAAGTCATCACGGGCTGAGCCAGTAACGCCGCAAGAGCCCCGCACAGATGCGGGGCTCGTGCCTTCGTGTACCGCCCAGGGCGGTCCTGGTTACTCGACGACCACGATCCGGATGTCCTCATCCGCGGCATCCGTCGGCTCGTTCACGGTGACGAACCAGTGGGTGACCTCGCCGTCGGCCAGGTCGTCCGCGATGTCATCCGTGCTGGGGAGCACCGAAAGGGCACCGGCGGTCGCCGCGGACAGGGATTCGAGGAACGCGACTCGGCCCGAGACGGCGGTGGTCAAGGTCGTCGACTCGTAATCGATGTCGTACTCCGAGCGGACCTGCTCGGCCTGTTCGAGTGCCTCGGTCTGGCTGAAGGCACGGACCGTGCCGTCGGCCGCGAGGACCACGAAGGCCGGGTGCTCCTCGGCGAGCGGGCGGACCCGATCGGCGTAGGAGACCGGATGCGATGGGGCCGTGGCCAATTCTGCCTGCACTGCCGGATCGCTCGGGACCAGCCAGTTGATCGGGCCGTCGACCGGTTCCAGCGTGATACCGAAAATGGCCCCGGCGGTGGCCATTTCGGCGGCACTCAGATCACCGGCGAACAAGCAGGCGGCACCGGCCTTCTGGATGGCCCAGACCGCGACCACCGCGTCCACCGAACGCGGCAGCGCCAGGGCCACCACATCGCCGGGCCCGGCACCGTGCGCGATCAGCACCCTGGCCAGCTGCGAGGAACGACGATCCAGCTCGTGGTAGGCGATTTCGTCGCCCTCGACCAGCAGCGCGGGCGCCTCCGGATCCGCCTCGACCACCTCGGCGAGCACCCTCGACACCGTGCGCGCACCGACCCGGCCCACCGGTTCCGGCGCTGGCGCCGTTGTCGCGATACCGGATTCGACGAGCAGGCGAGCCCGCTCATCCGCATCGAGGATATCGATATCACCGACCAGTCCGGCGGCATCGCCGACCAGCGCGTCCAGTACCCGAATCAGCCTGGTGGACAGGGTTTCCACCTCATCGGCGGTGAACCGGCTGATGAGGTACTCCAGGGTGAATTCGAGGGTGGACTCCGCGGTCACCTGCAGGGTGAGCGGGTAGTGCGTCGCACTATCCACACCGACATCGGTCACCGACATGCCATCGATCGAGCTCGCCGCGGCGATCGCCTCCCGATCGATCGGATACGACTCGAACACCAGCAGGGTGTCGAAGTGCGAGGCGATTCCGGCGGCCCGCTGGATATCGGACAGACCGACGTAGTGGTGGTCGAGCAACTCGGCCTGCTCGCGCTGCAACCGCTCGAGCTGATCGCCGATCGTCGCCCGGTCATCGATACGCACCCGCACCGGGAGCGTATTGATGAACAGACCGACCATCGACTCCACGCCGGTCAGCTCGGCGGGCCGACCCGACACCGTCGCGCCGAACACCACATCGGCTCGGCCGGTGAGCCGGCCGACCAGGATGCCCCAGGCCGCCTGCACCAGGGTGTTGACCGTAATGCCCAGTTCGGCGCAGTGCTTGGTCAGCTGACGGGTGCGGTCGGCGTCGATCCGGGTGATCAGTTTGGCGGTCTCGAAGGTTTCGGCCGTCCGCGCGGGCGCGGCCAATTCGGTCGGTTCGGTCGCACCGTCGAAGGCCTCGGCCCAGACCCGCAACGACGCGTCCTGATCGCGGGTGGCGAGCCAGTCCAGGAAGTCGCGGTAGGAGGAGACCTCCGGCAGCACCGACTGATCGCCACGAGTCGCGTAGAGCACCAACAGATCCCGCATCAGCAGCGGCATCGACCAGCCGTCGAGCAGCACGTGATGCGTGGTGATCGCCAGCGACCATTCCTCCGCGGCGGTGCGCAACAGCGTGTAGCGCACCAGCGGCGGGGCGGTCATATCGAAGCGTTCCGCGTGGTCCGCCTCGATCCGGCGCCGCAGTTCCTCGGCCCGCTCCGCCTCCGGCAGTTCGGTGAGATCCACGACGCGCCACGGCACTTCCACCCGATCGAGCACGACTTGCCGGACCTGACCGGTGGAGTCGGTGACGAATGCGGTGCGCAGATTCGGGTACCGATCCAGGATGGCCTGCGCGGCCGCGTTGAGCCGCGCCACATCCACCGTTCCGGCCAGCTGCACCACGGCCTGGATGGTGTAGACGTCCAGGGTGGCCGAGGTCATCAGCGCGTGGAAGAGCAGACCGGACTGCAGCGGCGAGACCGGCCAGACATCGTCGAGGCCCGGGTAGGTCTGTTCCCACAGCTCGATATCGGCCTGGCCCACCTGCACCAGCGGCAGATCCGACGGCGTATGGCCACCGGCGTCCGGCCGCTGCGCATGCTTCGCCAACGCGGCGAGCGCGGCGACCCACAGCTCCGCCAACTCCTGCACCCGCTCCGGCGACAGCAGCCCGACCGGGAACTCGAAGGTGGCCAGCAGCCGCGGACCATCGTCCTCGTCGCCGACGGTGACGGCGATATCGAGCGCCCCGTTCGCGGGCATCGCGGCAGCGCGCTCGGTCTTGATCGCCGCTTCCTGGTACCGGAAGCCGACCTGACCAGCCGGTGGCAGTTGCTCACCCACCCCGTCGGCTCCGCCGACTGCCATCCCCCTGAGCAGCAGCCCGTGGCCGACGCCCTGATCGGGCACCGCGAGCAGCTGTTCCTTCACCGACTTGATGACCGAACCCGCGGCAGCGCCGCCGTCGAACGCGTCGGCCAGATCGATTCCGCCCAGCGAGAGCCGGGCCGGATAGGCGGCAGTGAAAGCACCCACGGTGCGCGACAATTCGGCACCGGGGACGGCCACGCGGCCGTCACCGTCGAGCCGGATCAGCACATCCGATCCGTGTTGTGCGCCGCGCCAGCGCAGCAGCGCCATGGCCAATGCCGACAGCAGCCCGTCCGGCACGCCGCCGTGGAACCGCGTCGGCACCGTGGTGAGCAGCACCTCGGAGATATCCGTCGGCACCTCGATACGAACCCGTCGCGTCGTGGCGACGGTATCCAGCGCCGGATCGAAGGCCCGCGCGCCGAGCAGCGGATCGGGGGTGGCCGAAACCTCATGCCAGAACGGCAGTTCGGTGGCGCGGTCACCCGCCTGCTCGGTCAGGCCGTATGCCCACCGCCGCAGCGACGTGCCGACCTCCGGCAGCGCGACCTGGTCGTCCGCGAGCAGATCGAGCAGATCGCCGGTGAGGACGCCGAGCGACTTCGGATCGGCCGCGAAGCCGTGCACCACGACGAGCATGAAATTGCCGCCGTCGAGCCGGTCGGCGCTGCAGCGCACGAACTGCGCCATCACACCGTTGGCCGGATCGAGGCGATCCGCGGCGGCCGCGCGTTCGTTGTCGGCGAGCCGCATGAGCTCGTCATAGCCGTAGTCCTCGTCGAGGGTGGTATCGAGACCGACCTCGTGCACCAGTGCATCGACATCGATGGCACCGCGCTCGAGCGCCTCGAACTCCCAGCCCTCGCCCACCGGACGCAAGCGCGTGCGCAGCGCATCGTGCCGGTCGACCAGTGCGGCGATCGCCGCACGCAGCCGATCCCCGTCGAGTTCGCTCGGCAGTGCCACCGCCGCCTCGTACGAGAAGCGCTGGTATGCCGTACCGTTCGCGAGCACCGCCGTGACGCTCGGCGGCAGCGGGATCTCACCGATCCCACCGCCGGGCAGCTCGGCCATGGTCGGCTGCAGATCCGCGGTCGAGGTGGCGATCGCGGCGAGTCCGGCGACGCTGCGCCGGTCGAAGACGTCGCGCACCGAGAACACCACACCGAGCGTCTTCGCTCGCGATACCAGCTGGATCGACAGGATGCTGTTACCGCCGAGTGCGAAGAAGTCGTCGTCGGCGCCGATCCGTTCGATGCCGAGCACATCGGCGAACACACCGGCCACGATCTGCTCGACCGGGGTGACCGGCGCGCGGAAGGCGGCGTGTTCGAAGGTGGGCTGCGGCAACGCCTTTCGATCGAGTTTGCCATTCGCATTGAGTGGCAAGGCTTCGAGCTCCAGGAAGACGCTCGGCACCATGTACGACGGCAGCTCGGCGGCCAGTGCCGACTGCAGCGCATCCTTGTCGAATTCGCCGGTGATCGCCGGGACCACATAGGCGACCAGGCGGTCACCGAGCGCCGGATCGGTATGCGCGAGCACCGCTGCCGAGGCGATCGATGGCTGTCGCAGCAGGGCCGCCTCGATCTCACCGAGCTCGATGCGGAAACCACGGATCTTCACCTGGAAGTCGGTACGGCCGCGGTACTCCAGCTCACCGGCGGCATTCCAGGCCACCAGGTCACCGGTGCGGTACATCCGAGCACCGGATTCGAACGGGTCGGCCACGAACCGCTCCGCGGTGAGCTCGACCCGACCGAAGTAACCGCGCGCCAATTGCGCACCGGCCAGATACAACTCACCCGACACACCCACCGGCACCGGACGCAACCGCGAATCGAGCACGTAGACACGGCTGTTCCACTCCGGCGCACCGATCGACACCGACACGGTATCCGCATCGGTCACCTCGTGGTTGGTGATCGAGACCGCGGCCTCGGTCGGACCGTAGAGGTTGAACAGGGTGGCCGTATTCGACTCCCGGAACCGCTGCGCCGTAGCGGCGGGCAGCGCCTCACCGATGGCGAGCACCCGCCGCAACGACTCGGGCAGCTGCCCGTCCGATTCGATCAGCAGGGCATCCAGCATCGACGGCACCACATGCAAGGTGGTGACGGCGGTATCGCGCATCAGTGTGTTGAGGTAGGTCGGATCGCGATGTCCGTCGGCGTCGGCGATGACCAACCGGCCACCGCATACGGCCGCCGACCAGAACTCCCAGACCGACAGGTCGAAGGTGGCCGCGGTCTTGAGCAGCACCGCGTCATCGGCACCGAGGCCGAATTCGGCAGTCTTCCACAGCAACTGGTTGACGATCGCCGCATGCGGCACCGCCACCCCCTTGGGCCGACCGGTCGAGCCCGAGGTGAAGATCACGTACGCGGTATTCGCCGCGCGCAATGGCGCGATCCGCTCCGCATCGGCGATCGGCGCATCCGCGACATCCGCGAGCGCGTCCATCCGAACAATGTCGGTCACCGAGGTCTGGAAATCGGTGTCGGCATTGGTCACCACGCACAGTGGCCGAGCGGTCTCGAGAATGTAGTCGGTCCGCTCGCCCGCCTGATCCGGATCCAGCGGCACGTACGCGCCACCGGCCTGGGTCACCGCGTACATCGCGACCACCAGGTCCACCGAGCGGCGCAGCGCGAGCGCTACCCGTACTTCCGGTCCCACACCCAGCGAAATCAGATGCCGAGCAAGCTGGTTCACCCGGGAGCCGAGCTCGCCATACGTCAGCATCGCGTAGCGATTCGATGAGGGGTGGTGGTCGGGCGACGGGTGGGCCACGGCGGTGCCGTCGTCGCCGACCAGCGCCACCGCGTCCGGCGTGGCCGCCACGGTCCGATCCAGCAGCGATGCCAGCGTCGCGGACGAATCCACCTGGTGCGCAGTCGCATTCCAGCCGGAGACCAGTTCGCGGCGTTCGTCCGCGGCCATGATCTCGAGGTCACCGACCGCCGCGCGTGGTGCCGCGATGATCTCCGCGAGCACGCGGGCGAAACGATCGGCGAAGCCACGGACGGTATCCGCGTCGAACAGGTCGTTGGCGTAGGTGAAGTACCCGCCGATACCCGACGCGGTGCCATCCTCCGCGTAGCTGTCCGCCACGATCAGATGCAGGTCGAATTGCGAGAGCTGGGTGTCGATATCGAATCCGGCCACCGTGAGTCCGGGCAGTTCCAGCGTGGTCCGCCCCAGGTTCTGGAACGACAGACCCACCTGGAACAGCGGATGGCGCGCCTGCGACCGCACCGGGTTCAGCACCTCGACCAAACGCTCGAACGGCACATCCGCGTGTGCGAACGCCTGGATATCCGTTTCCCGCTGGCGTCCGAGCAGCTCGGTGAACGACTCATTGCGATCCAGCTGAGTACGGAATACCAAGGTATTCACGAACATGCCGATCAGATCGTCGAGCACGGCCTCACCGCGGCCTGCCATCGGGGTGCCGATCGCGATGTCATCGGTGCCCGAGAGCCGCGAGAGCAGTACCGCGAACGCGGTGTGCACCACCATGAACAGCGTCGCACCCTCGGACCTGGCCAGCGCGACCAGCGCACGGTGCGTTTCCGCGTCGATGCTCAGCTCGACCTTGCCGCCCGCGAAGGACTGTACCGCGGGACGCGGGCGATCCGAGGGCAGATCCAGCTGATCCGGCACATCGGCCAGCGCCGACTGCCAGTAGGCGATCTGCTTGGCCGCCAACGACTCCGGATCGTCCTCGCTGCCCAGCAGCTCCCGCTGCCAGATGGCGTAGTCCGCGTACTGCACCGGCAGCGGCGCCCACGTGGGGGATTCGCCGACCGAGCGGGCCGCGTACGCCGTCATCAGATCCCGCGTCAGCGGGCCCATCGACGAACCGTCACCGGCGATGTGGTGCACCACGAGCACCAGCACGAATTCGGCCGCGTCGGTGGGTGCGTCCGTCACCTGGAACAGCTCGAGCCGCACCGGCACCTCGGCGGTGACATCGAACGGCGCCGCCATCACCGCGATCACCGTGGATTCCAGCTCCGCGGTCGCGATCGGCCGCAGCTCCAGCGCCGGAACAACCTGCGCCACCGGCAGAATCACCTGCGCCGGGGCGCCCGCGGTCTCCGGGTACACCGTCCGCAGAATCTCGTGCCGGCCGATCAGATCGGCCATGGCCGCCCGCAGCGCGTCGACATCCAGCGCGCCGGTCAAGCGGACCGCGATGGGCAGGTTGTAGGCCGCCGATTCGGTGTCGAAGCGGTTCAGGAACCACATCCGCTGCTGTGCCAACGACAACGGCACCGGATCCGGCCGCGGCGCGGCAACCAGCGCCCGGCGCTCACCCACACCGGACAGCTGTTCCAACTTCACCGCAAGGGCCGCCACGGTCGGCGCCTCGAACAGCGCGCGCACCGGTACCCGCCCACCGATCGCGGCGCTGAGCCGACCGACCACCTGGGTGGCGACCAACGAGTTGCCGCCGAGGGCGAAGAAGTCGTCGTCGGCGCCGACGCGCTCGGTACCGAGCACATCGCCGAAGACGCCCGCCACGATCTCCTCCACCGGCGTTGCCGGGGCCCGGAATTCGCGACTGGTGAAGGTCGGTTCGGGCAGTGCCTTGCGGTCGAGCTTGCCGCTCGAATTCAGCGGGAAGGCGTCGAGCACGACGATGGCCGCCGGGACCATATAGGCCGGAAGCACATCCGACACCGCGGCCAGCAGCTCTCGCTGGTCGACCGACTGCTCCGGCGCGGGCACCACGTACGCCACCAACTGGTCGCCCAGCGCCGATGCGGCCACCAGTGCTGCCGCCTGGCTCACCGCGGCATGGGCGAGCAGCGCCGTCTCGATCTCGCCGAGCTCGATGCGCTGGCCGCGGAACTTGACCTGGAAGTCGGTGCGCCCCAGGTATTCCAGGCGCTGACCGGCATCCGCCGGTTCGCGCCAGACCACCAGGTCGCCGGTGCGGTACATCCGTTGGCCTTGCGCGAACGGGTTGGCCACGAAGCGATCCGAGGTCAGATCCGGCCGCGCGACGTAACCGCGGGCCAGCTGATCACCGGCCAGGTACAGCTCACCGGCGACACCGGCGGGCACCGGACGCAGCCGCGAATCCAGCACGTATACCTGGGTGTTCCACTGCGGCAAGCCGATCGGCACGGTGCGCACATCGGTGTCGCCCGCGGGCCAGTAGGTCACCGACACCGCGGCCTCCGTCGGCCCGTACAGGTTGTGCAGCACCGCATCCGAAACGGCCCGCCACGCCGTCACCGTTTCCGGCGGCAGCGCCTCACCGATCACGAACACATCCCGCAGGGTCGGGCAGGAGCCCGCTGCCAGCTGGGTGGCGAACACCGTCAGCATGGACGGCACGAAGTCGGTGACCGTAACCCCGTGTGCGGCGATCGCATCCGCGACGTAGGCCGGGTCGCGATGGCCGTCATGGGTGGCGACCACCAGCTTCGCGCCCGCGCGCAGTGGCATGAAATAGCCCCACAGCGAGACGTCGAATGTGGTGGCGGTCTTCTGCAGGTACACGTCATCCGAGCCGAGTGGGTACTGCGCGAGCATCCACTCGATCTGGTTGTTGATCGCCCCATGCGATACCGCGACGCCCTTCGGACGACCGGTCGAACCCGAGGTGAAGATCACGTAGGCCGGGTTGTCCCGGGTGACCGGACGCAGCAGCTCGGCGGGTTCGATCGGAGCGGACGAGAACCCGTCCAGCTCCAGCGAATCCAGTTCGAGCACCGGGATGTCCGCCGGGACCGGCACCGCGTCGGCCGCGGTGGTGACCACGCACGCGGGCTGGGCGGTCGCCAGGATGTGCGCGATCCGCTCCGCCGGATGATCCGGATCCAGCGGCACATACGCGCCACCGGCCGCGACGATCGCGTACATGCCGACAACCAGGTCGAGCGAGCGCCGGACGGCCAGACCGACCAGCGACTCGGCACCGACACCCTGCGAAATCAACAGGCGGGCAAGCTTGTTCACCCGCTCGTCGAATTCCCGATAGGTCAGTGTTGTTGAGGGGTGGTGGTCGGGCGACGGGTGGGCCGATTCGGCGCCTTCGTACACCACCGCTACGGCATCCGGGTGCGCCGCCGCGGCGCGCCGATAGCCGTCGAGCAGCAGTTCGGGTGCCACCGGATGCGTGGTGGCGTTCCAGCCGGCCAGCATCCGTTCCCGCTCCACCGCGGTGAGCAGTTCGAGATCGCCCACCGTCGTGCGCGGCGTAGCGATGATCTCGCCGAGCAGCCTGGAGAACCGGTCGGTGAACCCTTCGACCGTGCTCCGGTCGAACAGGTCGGTGGCGTAGGTGAATACGCCGGTGATGCCCGCGGGAGCCCCGGACTCGTCGTACAGGTCGGTGAGGATCAGGTGCAGGTCGAACTGGGACAGGCGGGTATCGAAATCCACACCGGAGACCGTGAGCTCCGGCAATTCCAAGGTGGTCTGGGCCAGGTTCTGGAACGACAGACCCACCTGGAACAGCGGATGGCGCGCCTGCGACCGCACCGGGTTCAGCACCTCGACCAAACGCTCGAACGGCACATCCGCATTCGCGAACGCCTGGATGTCGGTTTCCCGCTGCCGCCGGAGCAGATCCGCGAACGGCTCGCCCGGCTCCAGCCGGGTACGGAACACCAGGGTGTTGATGAACGTACCGATCAGATCGTTGAGCGCCGCCTCGCCCCGGCCCGCCATCGGCGTACCGATCGCGATGTCCTGCGTGCCGGAGAGCCGGGACAACAGGACGGCCAGCGCCGTGTGCACCACCATGAACAGCGTCGCACCCTCGGCCTGCGCCAGGTCGCCGAGACCGCGGTGGGTTTCGGCGTCGATGCGCACCTCGACGGTGCCACCCGCGAAGGACTGCACCGCGGGCCGCGGGCGATCCGCGGGCAGGTCCAACTGCTCCGGCAGCTCGGCCAGCGCGGTCCGCCAGTAGGCGAGCTGCTTGGACATCAGCGATTCCGAATCGTCCTCGCTGCCGAGCAGTTCGCGCTGCCAGATGCTGTAATCCGCGTACTGGACTTCCAGCGGCGCCCAGTTGGGTGCGACACCCGCCGCGCGCGCCGCGTACGCCGTCATCAGATCGCGCGTCAGCGGTCCCATCGAGGAGCCATCACCGGCGATGTGATGCACGACCATCGCGATCACGTATTCCGGAGCCGCATTCTCCGCCGAGTCAGCGGGTTCGAGCTGGAACAACCGCCCCCGCACCGGAACCTCTACGGTGACGTCGAACGGTGCCGAAATCAACTCGATCACGGCGGATTCGGCCTGGTCCAGGGTGATCGTCCGGATATCCAGCTCCGGAATCGCCTGGCCCACCGGCAGAATCAGCTGCACCGGTCCCGACTCGGTCTCCGGGTAGATGGTGCGCAACACCTCGTGCCTGCGCACCAGATCCGCGATAGCGGCGCGCAGTGCGGCCACATCGAGAGCGCCGGTCAGCCGCACCGCGATCGGGATGTTGTAGGCGGCGGACTGGGTGTCGAAGCGGTTGAGGAACCACATCCGCTGCTGCGCCAGCGACAGCGGAATATGTTCCGGCCGTGGACCGGCGATCAGCGCGTGCCGTTCGGGCCCGTCGGCCTGCTGTTCGACCCGGATCGCCAGCGCGCCGACGGTCGGCGCCTCGAACAGCAGCCGCACCGGGACGCGGACATTCAGTGCCGCGCCGAGGCGAGCCGCGACCTGGGTCGCGAGCAGCGAGTTGCCGCCCCAGGCGAAGAAGTCGTCATCCAGGCCGAGCTTTCGCGCCTGCGCTCCCGAACCGAGGTGCAGCACCTCGGCGAAGGTATTCGCGACGATCTCCTCGATCGGGGTGACCGGCGCGCGGAAGACCGCCTTCTCGAAGGTGGGCGCCGGCAATGCCTTGCGATCCAGCTTGCCGTTGGCGTTCAACGGCAGCGCATCGAGCGCGAGGAAGACCGACGGCACCATGTAGGACGGCAGTTCGGCGGCCAACGCCGATTGCAGCTGCGCGTTGTCGAGCTCACCGGATTCGAGCACCACATAGGCGACCAGCCGGTCACCCAGATTCGGGTCGGTGTGTGCGAGCACCGCGGTCGCCGAAACCTCCGGCTGTCGCAACAGGGCCGCCTCGATCTCACCGAGCTCGATGCGGAAACCACGGATCTTCACCTGGAAGTCGGTACGGCCGCGGTACTCCAGCTCACCGGCGGCATTCCAGGCCACCAGGTCACCGGTGCGGTACATCCGAGTGCCCGCCCCGAACGGGTCGGCCACGAACCGATCCGACGTCAGATCCACGCGCCCGAAGTAACCGCGCGCCAATTGCGCACCGGCCAGATACAACTCACCCGACACACCCACCGGCACCGGACGCAACCGCGAATCCAGCACGTACACCTGGCTGTTCCACTCCGGACCACCGATCGGCACCGACACCGTGTCGGCATCGGTGACGGTGTGCGCGGTGATCGACACCGCGGCCTCGGTGGGGCCGTAGAGGTTGAACAGCTCGGCCGCATTGTCCCGCCGGAAGCGCTGCGCGGTCGTCGCGGGCAGCGCCTCACCGATCGCCAGCACCCGCCGCAACGACTCCGGCAGCCGGCGACCGGATTCGGTGAGCAGCGCGTCGAGCATCGACGGCACCACATGCAGTGTCGTGACGCCGGTCGAGCGCATCAGGTCGTTGAGGTACGCGGGATCGCGGTGACCGTCGGCGTCGGCGATGACCAACCGGCCACCGCATACGGCCGCCGACCAGAACTCCCAGACCGACAGGTCGAAGGTGGCCGCGGTCTTGAGCAGCACCGCGTCATCGGCACCGAGGCCGAATTCGGCAGTCTTCCACAGCAACTGGTTGACGATCGCCGCATGCGGCACCGCCACCCCCTTGGGCTGGCCGGTGGAGCCCGAGGTGAAGATCACGTACGCGGTATTCGCCCCCGCCAGCGGCCGCAGCCGTTCACCGTCGGTGATCGGACCGTCCGCGACGCCGGACAGATCCAGCTCGTCGATCGAAAGCACCTCGGTCACGGCGCTGCCGAAAGCGTCACGGCCGGTGGTCAGCACGCAGACCGGAGCCGCGGTGCCCAGGATGTAGTCGGTGCGCTCGGCGGGCTGATCGGGATCGATCGGCACATACGCCGCACCCGATTTCGCCACCGCGTACATCGCGACCACGAGATCCACCGAACGCCGAATGGCCAGTGCCACTCGGTCCTCCGCGCCGACACCGAGGGCGATCAGATGGCGCGCCAGGCGGTTGGCGTCGGCGTCCAACTCGGCGTAGGTGAGCGTCGTGTCCTCGGCTACCAGTGCCACCGCATCCGGGCTCGCCGCCACCGTGGCGTCCAGCAGTGACACCAGCGTGGTCGAGGCGTCGATATCGAGCTCGTGCGCGGTGTCGTTCCAGGCATGCAGAATTCGCGTGTTCTCGTCCGGCGAGAGCAGATCGATCTCCCCGACCCGCACGTCGGGGTCGGCCAGTATCGCGTCGAGCACCAATTCGAAGCGGTCGGCGAAGCCCTGCACCGTCGCCTCGTCGAACAGGTCGGTGGCGTAACCGAATTCGGTGAGAATCTGGGCGGGCGTACCGTCCTCGGCGTAGCGGTCGTACAGCGTGACGTGCAGATCGGTCTTGGCCAGCTGCGAATCGAAGTTCACCGCGCTCACCGAGAGTCCGGGCAGGGTGAAGGTGGTCTCGGCCAGGTTCTGGAACGAGAGTCCGACCTGGAACAGCGGATTGCGCGCCGTGGAACGCTCCGGGTTGAGCACCTCGACCAGCCGCTCGAACGGCACATCGGCGTTCGCGAAGGCCTCCAGGTCCCGTTCGCGCACATCGGCGAGCAGGTCGACGAAGGTAGCACCGGGCTCGATGACCGTCCGGAACACCAGGGTGTTGACGAACATACCGATCAGATCGTCGAGTTCGCGTTCACCGCGACCCGCGATCGGGGTGCCGACCGCGATGTCGTCGGTACCCGACAGCCGCGCGAGCAGTACGGCCAGCGCCGCGTGCACGACCATGAACAGCGAGGCGTTCTTGGCCCGCGCCAGTTCGTGCAACCGGGCGTGCTTATCCGGTGCGATTTCGAAGCGGATCGCCTTGCCCTGGAACGACTGCGCGCGCGGGCGCGGCCGGTCGGCGGGCAGCTCCAGCTGATCGGGCATACCCGCCAGCGCGGACTGCCAGTAGGCGACCTGCTGTGCCGCAAGCGATTCCGGATCCTCCTCGGAGCCGAGCACGGCGCGCTGCCACAGCGCGTAGTCGGCGTACTGCACCGGCAGCGGCTGCCACTGCGGGATCTCGCCCTGGGCCCGTGCCACATACGCCACCATGACATCGCGGGCCAGCGGCCCCATCGACGAACCGTCGGCCGCCACATGGTGCACCGTGAACGCCAGCACATAATCCTGCTCGGCGATCCGGAACAGGGCCACCTTCAGCGGCACCTGCACGGTGACATCGAAGGTGGTGAGCGCGAATTCGATCACCGTGCGGACCAGGTCCGACTCCGGGACATCGATGACGGTCAGCTCCGGCACGGCCTGGTCGGCGGGCAGGATCACCTGGTGCGGACCACTGGCCGAACTCGGGTAGGTGGTCCGCAGCACCTCGTGCCGGGCGAATACGTCGCCGAGCGCCTGCTGCACCGCCGCCACATCCAGCGCACCGGTCAACCGCACCGCGAGCGGAATATTGTCCACGGCCGAGGTGGTGGTATCGAACTGGTTGAGGAACCAGTACCGCTGCTGCGCGGGCGAGAGCGGCACCCTGGCCGGGCGCTCCCCCGCGACCAGCCGCGGTCGGCTACGCCCGGATCCGGCATTGTGTTCGGCCTTGGTCGACAGCGCCGCGACGGTCGAGGCCTCGAACAGGTCGCGGACCGCGAGCTGGGTATCGAGTGCCGCACCGATGCGCGCGGTCACCTGGGTGGCCAGCAGCGAGTTGCCGCCGAGTTCGAAGAAATCATCGTCCAGGCCGACGCGCGCGACGCCGAGCACATCGCTGAAGACGCCCGCCACGATCTCCTCGATCGGGGTGGACGGTGCGCGGAATACCTTCGCCTCGAATACCGGCGCGGGCAGTGCCTTGCGGTCCAGCTTGCCGGAGGCGTTGAGCGGGAACGCGTCCAGGACGACGAAGGCGGTGGGCACCATGTACGCGGGCAGCTCGCCCGCGAGTTCGGCCCGGACCTGGTCGATATCGACCGTACGATCCGCCGCCGCGATCACATACCCGACCAGCTGATCGCCGAGGCGCTCATCGGAGCGGACCAGCACGGCCGCCTGCGCGATCGGCTCCAACGCGGTGAGCGCCGATTCGATCTCGCCCAGTTCGATGCGCAGACCGCGCAGCTTCACCTGGAAGTCGGTGCGGCCCAGGTATTCCAGCTCACCGGCGCCGGTCCAGGTGACGAGGTCACCGGTTCGGTACATGCGCGCGCCCGTGCCGAACGGGTTGGCGACGAAGCGATCCGCGGTGAGATCCGGACGCGCCACATAGCCGCGCGCCAACTGCTCGCCCGCGAGGTACAGCTCACCGGCGACACCGACGGGGACCGGGTGCAGCCGCGAATCCAGCACGTACACCTGGGTGTTGAATACCGGAGCGCCGATCGGGACCGAAACGGTATCGGCGTCGGTCACCTCGTGATAGGTGACGTCGACCGCGGCCTCGGTCGGACCGTACAGGTTGTGCAGCCAGACACCGGTCAGCTCGCGCAACCGCTGTGCGGTCACCGCGGGCAGCGCCTCACCGGAGGCGAAGACATTGCGCAGGTCGAAGCATTCGCCCGCGCGGTCGTCGGCCACGAAGACCGACAGCATGGACGGCACGAAGTGCACCGTGGTGACCTGCTCGTCGGCAATGATGCGCACCAGGTAGGCCGGATCGCGATGGCCGTCCGGCTTCGCGATGACCAGACGCGCGCCGACCTGCAGCGGCCACCAGAATTCCCATACCGATACGTCGAAGGTGGCGGGGGTCTTCTGCAGCACCACATCGCCGCGATCCAGCCCGTATTCGGCCTGCATCCACACCAGGCGGTTCACGATCGCGGCATGGCTGACCGCCACACCCTTCGGCCGACCGGTCGAACCCGAGGTGAAGATCACGTACGCGGTATTCGACGGCCGCAGCGGCGCAAGGCGTTCCGCATCGATCAACGGCTCGCCGGAGTATGCCGAGAGATCCAGCGCCGCGATGTCCAGCGCCGTCGTGGTGCCCGCGTCGAACTCGTCGGCGGCGGTGGTCAGCACGCAGACCGGCTGCGCGGTGTCCAGCACGTACCGGGTCCGCTCGGCCGGATGATCCGGATCCAGCGGCACATACGCGCCACCGGCCACGCTCACCGCGTACATGCCGATCACCAGCTCGAAGGATCGACGCATGCCGAGCGCGACCATCGAATCGGGTCCGACACCCAGCGAAACCAGGTGCCGGGCCAGGCGGTTCACCCGTGCGGTGAACTCACCGTAGGACAGACTCGTCCCCTCGAACGTGAGCGCGGTCGCCTGCGGGCTCCGGGCCGCCTGCTCCTCGAACATCGAGACCAGCGTGGCCTGGGCATCGACGACATATGATGTCTCGTTCCACTTTTCGAGCACCTTGTTGCGCTCGCCGGCATCGAGCAGATCGACATCACCGACCGCGACAGCCGGATCCGCGACCACCGCATGCAGCAGCCGGACCAGGCGCTGCGCGACACCGGCGATCGTCTTCGCGTCGAACATATCCGTCGCGTAGGCGAATTCGGCGGTCATACCGTCCGTGTGCCCGGCCGCGTCGAGCCGGTCCGCGAGGTTCAGATGCAGATCGAACTTCGCGGTCACCACATCGAGCGGTACCCCGGCCACCTCGAGACCCGGCAGTTCGAACGATGCCTCACCGGTGTTCTGGAACGACAGCATCACCTGGAACAGCGGATGCCGGGCCTGCGAACGAGCCGGGTTGAGGATGTCGACCAGGCGCTCGAACGGCAGGTCGGCGTGGCCGAAGGCGGCCAGATCGGTTTCCCGTGCCCGCGCGACCAAATCGGTGAAGGACGCGCCCGCATCGACCTGCGTGCGCAGCACGAGCGTATTGACGAACATGCCGATCGCATCGTCGAGCACGGCCTCACCACGACCCGCGATCGCGGTGCCCATGGCGATATCGTCGCTGCCGGAAAGGCGCGCGAGCAGTGCCGCGAACGCCGCGTGCACGACCATGAACAGGCTCGCGCCGTTCGCGCGGGCCAGGGCGTTGAGCTCGGCCAGCAACTGCGCGTCGATGCCGAATTCGTAGACATCACCGCGGTTGGACGCGACGGCCGGACGCGAGCGATCCGACGGCAGATCCAACTGATCGGGCAGTCCGGCCAGATTCCGAGACCAGTACGCGACCTGCTGGGCGATCAGCGATTCCGGATCGTCCTCGGAGCCGAGGGTGTCGCGCTGCCAGAGCGCGAAATCGGCGTACTGCACCGGCAGCGGCGCCCAGGCGGGCGATTCGCCGCGGGTGCGGGCCGAGTAGGCGACCATCACATCGCGCGCCAGCGGACGCACCGACCAGCCGTCACCGGAGATGTGGTGCACCACCAGGACCAGCACGTGGGTATCGGGCAGTGAGCCGTCCATCGACGCCTCGAGCCGGAACAGCTTGGCGCGCACCGGAACGTCGGCGGTCACATCGAAGCCGGTCAACACCAGTTCACTGATGCGATCACGAATATCGGCCTCGGACACCACGAGCGGGGTCAGGTCGAGGTGGACTTGACCGGTGGGCAGGACGACCTGCACGCCGTGGCCGTCGGCGGTCTCCGGGTAGACGGTGCGCAGCACCTCGTGCCGGTCCATCACATCGGCGACGGCCATGCGCAGCGCATCGGTGTCGAGTGCGCCGGTGAGCCGGACCGCCAGCGGAATGTTGTTGACGGCGGTCTGGTTGTCGAAGCGGTTGAGGAACCACATCCGCTGCTGGGCCAGCGAGAGCGGAATCTGTTCCGGCCGTGGCCCGGCCGTCAGTTCCCGACGCCCGCCACTGCCCTGCTGGCCCTCCATCCGCGCGGCGAGCGCGGCCACATTCGGCGCCTCGAACAGCATCCGCACCGGAACGCGGGTGTCGAGTGCGGCGCCGAGGCGCGCGACCACCTGGGTGGCGATCAGCGAGTTGCCGCCGAGGTCGAAGAAGTCGTCGTCCAAACCGATCGGACGCGCGCCGTCCGCGGTCGACAGACCGAGCACCTGGGCGAAGACATCGGCCACGATCTCTTCGATCGGGGTCGACGGTGCCCGGAATTCCTTGGCCTCGAAGGTGGGTTCGGGCAGCGCGCGGCGATCCAGTTTGCCGTTCGGGTTCAGCGGCATGGCGTCGAGCACCATGAGCGCCGCCGGGACCATGTACGACGGCAGTTGCGCGCTCAGGTGTGTGCGCAGTACGTCGATGTCGACGGTGGCGCCGTTCGCGGGCACCACATAGCCGACCAGCTGATCGCCGGTCCTGGCATCCGAACGCACCAGTGCCACCGCCTGCGCCACCGAATCGTGCGCGGTGAGCGCGGTTTCGATCTCCCCCAGCTCGATGCGCAGACCACGCAGCTTCACCTGGAAGTCGGTGCGGCCGAGGTAC